>JALYZL010000399.1 GCA_030948875.1 Actinomycetota bacterium | reverse complement strand
CGAGGGCCCGCACCTCGACGGGCACCCTGTTGAAGGCGGCGGTGCCGGTTAGCCCGTCGAGGAAATGGTCGTCGGTGATGTCGTTGATGATCACGCCGGGGTGCGCCTGCGCGGTGCGCCAGCCGGTCCCGTCGCGATCGTGGCCGCAGCCGTGGGGATGCTGACCACGCCTGGCCTCATCGCCTCGGTGACCTCGACGGGCAGCGTCACCTCGCCGACGCGGGGGGAGACGACAGCGCTCTCACCATCGGCGAGCCCCCGCGTCTCGGCATCGCGGGGATGGATCATCAGCGTGCACCGCGATTTGCCCTTGACCAGGCGGGCGCTGTTGTGCATCCAGGAATTGTTGCTGCGGACGTGACGGCGGCCGATGAGGACCAGCGCTTCCGGTGCGGCCGCGCCGTTCTCGGTGCCCGCGTCGCGCAGCCGCTCGAGCTCGGCGAGATAGATCTCGGGCACGAGCCGGATCGGTCAGCCCGGTGGCTCGAGCGCCCTCGGGACGACGGGAGCTCGGTGCCGCGAGCACGGCCCGCCACGGGCCGCGGGCGGCGAAGGCCGACAGGCGCCGCCAGGCGGCATGGGTGGGCGTGCTCGCGCCCATCGCCTGCTCGAGCGCTCTTGCCAGGCTCGCGCCGTGGCCGTAGGGGCGGGAGCGGATCATCGCGTCGAGCAGCCCCTGGACCCCGAGCCGCTCGACGAGCGTGGCCAGCGACAGCCCGGCGGCGCGTCCGCGCAGTCCGTGGCCGGCGTGCAGGCGAGCGGTCAGGCCCGCGAGGGCGTCCCAGTCGTGCCGGGCGCCGTCGGGCGGCTCGAACATCGGCGGTGAGAAATGGGCGATGTTGCGGACGGCGAGGAGGCTAAGCGCGACGTCGTACTCGGATGTCTCGAGCGGGCTCGCGGGCGGCACGATGTAGTCGGCGTGGCGCGAGGTCTCGGTCAGGCAGTAGTCAAAGCACACGAGCAGGTCGAGCCAGGGCAATGCCCGTTCGAGGCGCCGACCGTTCAGGGCCGAGATCACCGGGTTGCCGGCGTGGACGAGCAGCCCGCGGATCTGGCCTGGGCGGGGGTCTCGATCTCCTCGGCCAGGCAGGCGGCGGGGAACTCGCCCGAGAACTCCGGCAGTCCGCTCACGCGCGAGCGGCAGGCGTCGAACGACCCGCCGGGTCCGTGGCCGGCCGTGAGCGGAAGCGGGTCGACGGCCGGGGTCGCGAACATCATTCCCCCCTCGCGGTCGAGGTTGCCGGTGACGATGCCCAGCCCGTAGACGAGCCAGGCGGCGAGGCCGCCGAATGCCTGCTGGCAGACGCCGACGCGGGCGTAGGCGATCGCGCGCCCGGCGCCCACGAAGTCCCGCGCCAGCGGGGTGATGTCCTGGGCGGAGATCCCGGTGATCGCCGCGGCGTCCTGCGGTGAGAGGTGCGAGGCCTGCTCGGCGAGCTCTTCGAGCCCATCGGTGAACGCCACGACGTTGCCGAGATCGGCGAGCCCCTCAGCGAAGATCACGTTCAGCATCGCGAGCAGGAGCCACGCGTTGGTGCCCGAGGCACAGGAAGAACTCGGTGCGGTCGATGACCGGGACGGGAACATCGCCTGGTGGCCGAACAGCTCGAAGGTCGCCAGCCGCCCGCGGTCCTCCGTAGCGGGAAGCGGATCCGGTCGGGGTCGCAGTGCAGGTCTCCAAGCGCCGCGCCCTTGGGGCAAATATGGCCGCGGGAGGACGAGTTCTCTGCATTCCCGCGGATCGAGAGGATCTCATCGCCGGCGTGCCGGATCTCGAGTCCGCACATCGCCTCGCACAGCGTGCACGTTCGATAGTGCACGTCTGCGGTGGCCGACATAGCGGTGAAGCTACACCTCGGTCACGGGTCGGTCGAGGTCACGCGCAGCTCGCGTTCGCGGACGCGAACCACGTCACCGGGATGGAGCTGACGGCCGCGGCGCGCCTCCGGCTCTCCGTTCACCCACACCGGCTCAGCCGCTAGGAAGGCCTTGACTGCGGCGCCGGTGTCGATCATCCCCGCCAGCTTCAGTAGCTGCCCGAGCCGGATCATCTCGCCGCGAATCGGCACCTCGTCCATCGTCTATGGCGCGATCTCCGGCGCCGACGCCGTCACGAGCTGAAGACCGCTCGGCGTGATCACGGCGAGGGTGTCGTTCTCGACCTGTTCGGCGACCTCGGGAACGCTGTTGGTCGCGCATATGAGCACCCGAGCGGGGGCTCGCGAGCGGTTGAGGATCTGGTGGATTCCCGAAGGTCCGACCGGGAAGGCCACGACCTCTCCGGGCTCGAGCACGCGCTCGTCGTCGGGCCCGCGACGAAGCGAGGGGGTGCCCGAGAGCACAAACAGGAGCTCCTCGTTGGCGTGATGGAAGTGCAGCGGCGAGACCACCGCGCCCGAGTCGAGCTCGTAGAGGTTGGCGGCCAGTCGCTGCGCCCCCGCGTGCTGGCCGAGGCGCACGGCGCGGAGAACCGCGTCGCCGGTGGCAACTTCGGCATCCCAGGTAGGTTGGAAGAGGTTCATATCAAGACGATATCATGTGATATCTTGGCCGCCATGAAAGAACCTCTCATTCCCCTGTATGTACGTCTTGCTGCTGAGCATGCCCGCCGCTTGGAGGAGGCCGTGTCCACGTCCGGCAAAAGCAAACGCCAGGTCGTCGAGGACGCCGTGCGTGAGCACCTCGCCGATAGCGGCCTCGTGGGGCGGATCACCCTTCCCGAGCCCGAGCCCGAGATCCTCACCGCCGTCGAGGCCGCAGCCCTGCTCCGCGTCGACGACGGCGAGCTGATCGCCGCGGCGCAGCGCGGCGAGCTCCCGGGACGCCAGATCGGCGAGGAATGGCGTTTCTCGCGCGCCGCGCTGCTGGCGTGGCTGGGCCGGGACGCGCCAGCCGACGCCACGGTTACTTGATATGTAGGTTGATGCCGAACAGGAGCAGTGGCCACAGCCCGATCGCGAGCAGCGCCGACACGAGCGGCTTCAGGGTGCCGACGTGCGCGAAGTAATGATGGGCCGACGCCACGATCACGCCCAGGACGAAGTACACAACGCTGCCCAGTCCGGATCTCATGACGCCACCGCCTCGAAGTCGCAGGATTGTCTAGCCACAATCGGGTCCATTGGCACGGGTATACCCGCAATGGCCGGATGCCATTCCGCGATCGCGCGGATGCCATTCCGACGCTTGACCAGACGGCATTCCGCGAATCGCGTCACGCAATCGCCGATGCACCGCCGCGCCCGGTGGTACCTTTGTCGTCGCGTGGCAACGCAGCGTAGGTGGCACATAGCCCGGGGCATGACCGAGACATGGCCGCGATCCTGACCACGCCGGTCGCCGTCGCGGCGCTCGTGCTCGCGGTCGCCGGGGTCGCCAAGCTCCGCTCCCCGGCCGCCGCCCAGCACGCCCTCGCCGCGGCCGGCCTGTCCGTGCCC
>JALYZL010000442.1 GCA_030948875.1 Actinomycetota bacterium | reverse complement strand
GTAATGGAGGACTTCTACCGCCTGCAGCGCCGACGCCTGAACCTACTCATGGACGGCGGGGAGCCGGTCGGCGGCCGGTGGAACTTCGACACCGAGAATCGCCGGCCCGCGGACGCGTCCACGGTCTCGTCGGGCCCGTATCGGCCGCGTGAGACCGAACATGACGAGGCTGTGCGGCGCGAACTGGACGAAGCCGACTTTCAGATGTGGGGGGAAGATGGTCCGCGGCGGTGGCCGGCTTCCCGGACCGAGGCTCGGCGAGCGCTACGCCGGTTCATCGATGAGCGTCTGCCGCAGTTCGGGACCTACCAGGACGCGATGCTCCGCGGCCGACGGACGATGTGGCACTCACTGCTCTCATCCTCGCTCAACCTAGGGCTCCTCGATCCGCTCGAATGCGCGCAGGCGGCAGAGATCGCCTATCGAGAAAAGAGAGCGCCGCTCAACAGCGTCGAAGGCTTCATCCGCCAGATCGTCGGATGGCGCGAATACGTCTGGTGCATGTATTGGCACGCCCAAGACACCTGGGCCAGCGCCAACGCTCTGGAGGCGCACGCGCCGCTACCAGCGGTGCTGGAGACCGGCGAGACCGACATGGCCTGCCTGCACGACGCGGTAGGGGGACTCCGCCGCACCGCCTACTCCCATCACATCGAGCGGCTCATGCTGTACGGCAACCTCATCCTCCTGTGCGGGACCGAGCCCGATGCCGCTCTTGACTGGTATCACCGCGCTTTCATCGACGGCTACGACTGGGTGATGGCCCCTAATGTGCTCGGGATGGCGACCTGGGCCGACGGCGGGCGAATGATGACCAAACCGTACGAGGCTAGCGGCCGCTACATCAACCGGATGTCTGACTACTGCGCGTCCTGCGACTACCGACCTGACCGGCGTGTCGGCGAACAGGCCTGTCCGTTTACGACGCTGTACTGGGACTTCCTGGCGCGCAACCGACAGCGTCTGGCTGGGAACCACCGCATGGCAATGCCGCTCCGGAACCTCGAGCGGATCGACGGAGAAGAGCTAGCCGAGATCCGCCGGCGCGCCACAGCGTTGCGCACCAACTTCGACGCCTGACAGCCCGACGGCAGACCGCCGGAATGCGACGGCCGTCACCCGCCCCTTGATACGCGAGACTGGTTAGGGACGGAGAAACCTCACTGCACGAGCGGGGCCAGGGGAGGTGCCGTTGGGATGCTCGAGAAGATGCGTCGCAAAGTCGATCGTCGCCGCTGCTTCGCTCGATCTCGCGGGTCAGACGCTCGTGACCACGTTGGCCGCCCCCACGATCAGTGGTCGGACGATCGGTGGTGCGCCACGCACCCTGTCGTGTTCGAGGTCGGCGATTGAGAAACCGGAAGCCTTGATGCTGTCGAGCGTTCTGCGGTTGCAGTGACACCCGTGTCCGAGTCGCACCTGCACCCCGTGCAATCGATCCTGCCATCGGGCCAGGCCGGGATCGTCTGAGCGGACGTGTTCGAGAAACAAGAGCTGACCGTTGGGCTTGAGCACGCGGTGGATCTCGCCGAGCGCCCGTTGCGGGTCGCTGACCGTGCACAAGACGAGCGTCGAGACAACGAAATCAAAGCTTGCGTCCCTGAACGGCAGCTCCTCGGCCGCCGCGCGCACGACCTTCGCGGCGAGCGAGGACTCGTGGAGCTTGTGCTCGAGCCGCCGCGCCATCGGCTCTTCCGGCTCGGTGATCACGACCTCCTTGACCTGTTCCCCGTAGAACGGGATGTTCGCCCCGGTGCCGCCGCCGATCTCGAGCACATGGCCGCTTGCGCGGGCGAGCAGCGGCCCTCGGCGACCACGCAAGACTGCCTTCTCCGGGCCGGCCATGAACGTGTCGTAGCCGGCCGCAAACACACGACCCCAAAGGCTCATAGGTCATCTCCTCTTCGCTCTTTCGTATCGCGCGCGCGAACTGGCCGGCTTCCTGTGGGCGGCCGCGACCGCCGACTGACACTCCCTTTCACAGTCACGTCCCTCACAACGTCCAGTGAGAGGTGACGTGGGATGCGGCCCGGGAGGTGAGGAAGTCCGGAGCGATGGAATTCGGCGACTGATCGCCCGCGAGCGCCTCCATCGTGGCGCATACCGAGGCGGCAAGCGCGTCGAGCGCGTATCCACCCTCCAGGACAGCTCCCACGCGCGCCCCGGTCCGCTCTCCCAGCCCGCGTATGTGTCGTGCCATCTCAGCGAATGAGGACGCTTCGAGCTCGCAGCCGCCCTGCGCGTCATCACGGTGGCCGTCGTATCCCGCCGAGATCAGCACCAGGTCGGGCTGGAACTCCTCCGCGGCAGGGATCACGATGTGCTCGAGCAGCGAGAACCATGCATCCTCGTTCGATCCCTTTTGCACCGGGAGATTGATCGAGTGACCCTCGCCCGTACCTGCTCCAGCGTCGGTTATGGACCCCGTGCCCGGGAAGATCCCGGACTGGTGGATGCTCGCGTACAGAACGGCATCAGTCGCGCGAAAGATGTCGTTGGTTCCGTCCCCATGGTGAACGTCCCAGTCAAAGATGAACACCCGTCGTGCGCCCAGCGAGTCCAGCGCGTGACGACTCGCTACCGCGACGTGGTTGAACAAGCAGAATCCGGATGTGGTGTCCGCGCGGGCGTGGTGCCCAGGGGGCCTGGTTGCGCAAAAGCCAACCCGCGGCCCAGCTTTAGCCAGCAGGGCCTCGACCATGGCACACGCAGCGCCGGACGCGTGTGTCGCGGCGCGGTAGGACCCCTCACTGACGATGTTCTCGTCATCGAAGCTGCCTCCACCGCTTTCGCTCATTGAGCGCACCGTGTCCACGTACTCGGCCGAATGCACCGCGAGCAGCATCTCTCGAGATGCCGGGGGCGCCTCCCGGACCTCGTAGCCGAGCCATCCGCGCTCGGCGAGCGAGCGCTCGATTGCGGTGATGCGTTCCGGACGCTCGGGGTGCTCCGGCGCCGTGTCGTGCTGCAGACACGCAGGATGCGAGAAGTACAACGGCGTTCCCATCAGGCTGAGCTGGGGGCCGGGGGGCCTGGAGACGCGCCTCGGGTCGACAGCTCGCCGCTCCCCGCGGTGGCGCGTGTCACCATGTCTTGACGTGCTCGATCGGGCGCTGGTGTTCGATTCGCAGTCGCATGTCGAGCACGACGCAGCCGTTTGTCATGCACCGAACGGGGTTGAGGTCGGTCTCGACCATTTCGGGGATCTCCCGCAGCAGGACTGAGAAACGCAGTATCAGTTCGCGCAGTGCCGGCCGATCGAGCACAGCGCTGCCGCGGAACCCATCCAGCTCAGTGGCGACACCCTCGGCTGAGTCGATCAGCTCGTCGGCTTCTGCGTCTGTCACCGGCAGCAAGCGGAACGCAGCCGTTCGACCGAGGCCGGCCCGGCGACCGCCGAAGCCGACCCCCAAGACGGGGCCGAGATCGGGATCGCCCACGGCCCCCACCAGCACGTCGGCCCCGCCGGGGGCGATCATGCGCTGGACGATCGATCCGATCCATTCCCGTCCGGCTGCGTGCACCCGTCGTTGGAGCTCGCGCCAGCCCAGTCGCACCGCCGACTCATCCTCCAACGAGAGCATCACGGCATCGATGTCGCTCGCGTGGGCGGGAGCGGCAAAGTCCGCCTTCAGCGCTACCGCAGTGCCGATCTCCGCCGCCGCCGCAACCGCTCGCTCGACATCGCGGCAGTGCTGCGACGCGACCACCGGGATCCCGTGCGTAGCCAGCAACGCTTCCGCCTCAGGAAGCGAAAGCCAGCCACCTGCGGGGTGGCGATCAAGAAATGAGGAGACCACCGCCCGCGCGGCCGGCCCGTCGAGGTCGCGATACTGCGGGGGCTCGCCAAGGGGCCGCGATAGCCATTCGCGACGTTCGGCCCCGCGCGCGAGCACCGCGGCGCACGACTCGGGGAACAGGTAGTTCGGGACGCTCGAGCCGGTCCGCGGGGGCAACTGGCCGTCGGACCGCAGCACGGACGCCACAACCGGCTTGGGCTGCCCCTCCGAGACCGACGCGATCACATCCAGCACGGACTCCGGATCGCCGTCGTAGAAATCGACGTAAAAGACCATCAACGCGTCGATGTCGGCATCGCCGAGCAGCGCGCGGACGCTCCGTGCG
>JALYZL010000431.1 GCA_030948875.1 Actinomycetota bacterium | reverse complement strand
CTCTTGACCGGGTCCATCTCGGTGAGGAGCTGGTTGACCGCGCCGCGCATCGCCGCGTGCGCGCGGAGCTGCGAGCGCTTCTGGCCGAGCGCGTCGATCTCGTCGAGGAAGAGCACGCACGGGGCGTTGCGGCGGGCCTTCTCGAACGCCTCGTGGAGGTTGCGTTCGCTCGACCCCATCCACCGGTCGAGCACGTCGGCGAGCTCGATGGCGTGGAAGCCGGCGCCGAGCTCACCCGCGATCGCCCGCGCGAGAAAGGTCTTGCCACAGCGGGGCGGTCCGTACAGGAGCATCCCCCCGGGCAGGCTGCGACCGTAGATCTGAAGCAGATCGGGGTTGCGCATAGGGGTGAGGAAAGCCGTGTCGAGGCGCCGCTTGACCTCCTCCATCCCGCTCACATCGGCCAGGCGGAGATCGGAGCGCTCGACCGTGTCCAACGCCTCCTCGCCCGGCTCGCCGACGAATGCCGGCTCGACGATCCCCGCCAGCTCCGATTCCGCGGCCACCCAGTCGAAGTCCAGGCCCGCGGCTGCCGGCTCGGGCGCCTCGGCGGGCTGCGGGGCCGCGCCCTCAGAGAGCTGCTGGGTCGCCTTGCCCAGCGTCGCCAGCGCCTGGGCGTTGCCCGGATCGCGGTCGAGCACCGCCGAGCAGTGCGTGATCGCCTGCGACGGGCGGCCGTGCTCGAGCAGCATCTCCGCCAGTAGAGCGCGCAGGGGCACGTCTTCGGGCCGGTCCTCGACCGCGGCCAACAGGCTTTGCACCGACGCCGGCAGCCCGTCGTCATCCCGCTCCGAGGCGCCTGCTTCCATGTCGGACATCATCCCCGCGAGCGCGGGTATTGACAAGCGGCCCGCGCCGTCACGGTAGCTTGATCCACACGAAGCACGGCGGCGGCCGGCGCCTGCTCAGGTGTCCGGGGCGATGAGGCTCCTTCGGCCGAAAGCGGCCGACGCCACGGTACATACAGCAGGCAGAGCCCCTTCATGATCGCCGCTGCGAGCGCGAGCCGGCGGATCGGCCACGGCCACATCGGTAACGAGCATCTCCTTCTCGTTCTCGCCGAGGACTCAGGCAGCGCCCCGGCGCGCGTGCTCACCGCCCACAGCCTGTCGGGCGAGCGCATCCGCGCCGAGATCATCGCCCGCGCCGGAACGTGCCAGCGATCGCGCGGCCGCTTCGACGGCGACGCGCTCGCCAGCATCGGCATCGACCCGGACATCTCCGCCTGAGCCCGATTCAAGTGCTCGTCCGGCTCGCATCGGTGGCGACAGCGTCGCCGCGCGGGTCCTCGCCGATCACGAGCTCACGGTTGCCGGCGTGCGCGCCGAACTTGCCGACACGCTTGGCTCAGCGCGCGCTCTGCTTTACTAATCGTCCCGATGCCCAAGATGAAGACTCACTCCGGCGCCAAGAAGCGCTTCAAGGTCACCGCGACCGGCAAGGTGATCGGGCGCAGCGCTTTCTCGAGCCACATCCTCGAGAAGAAATCCCCTAAGCGCAAGCGCCGGCTCGCGGCGCCCGCACCGATCTCCAAGCACGACATGCCGCGGGTCAAGGTTCTGCTGGGAGTGAAGAAGAAATGACCCGCGTCAAGCGCTCCGTTCACGCGCGCAAGAAGCGCCGCGCGACCCTGGAGATGACGAAGGGCTTTCGGGGGGACGCCAGCCGCCATTACCGCGCGGCCAAAGAGGCCCTCCTCAAGGCCGACCAGTATCGCTACCGCGATCGCCGCAACCGCAAGCGCGACTTCCGCCGCCTGTGGATCACGCGCATCAACGCCGCCGCACGGATCAACGGCCTCTCCTACTCGCAGTTCATGCACGGCTTGCAGCTCGCCGGCGTCGAGCTCGACCGCAAGATCCTCGCGGACATCGCCGTCCGCGACGCCGACACGTTTCGACGCTTTGCCGACCGCGCCCGTGAGGCGCTGGCGGCCGGCTGAGCGACCAGACCGACCACCAGCATCGCCCCGGGCGCCGCTCCAGCAGGAGGGCGCCCGTTTTCGTTTCTAGACGGATGACCCGATGACGATCACCAGCCAACACAACCAGCGACTCAAGGAGATCCGCAAGCTCCGTCAGCGCCGCCGCGAGCGCGAGCGCTCGGCCCGCTTCGTCGCCGAGGGCGAGGATCTCCTCGCCGCCGCCGACGCCGCGGGCTGGCCCGCGCTCGAGCGCTTCTGCGCGGCCGGAAGTGGGCTTCCCGGGGTGGAGATTGAGCCGAACGCGCTCGCTTCAATCTCGGGCCTCGCCTCGGGCACCCGGACGCTCGCCGTCTACGAGGAGCGCTGGGCGCCCGAGCCACTGGGCCCGCTGTGCGTGTATCTGCACGGGGTCAGCGACCCCGGCAACGTCGGCGCCGTGCTCCGCTCCGCCGAGGCCTTCGGGGTGTCGTGCGTGGCGCTCGGCCCTGGGACCGCCGATCCCTACAGCCCGAAGGCCGTGCGCGCCAGCATGGGGGCGATCTTCGCCGTGCCGGTGGCGCGCGCGCCGGCGGCGCAGCTCGCCGACCTCCCGGGGCTAACCATCGCGCTGGTGGCGGGCGCGGGTGTTGCGCTCGCTGACGTGGATCACGTTAACGTCGCTATTCGACCTCAACGTGACACACCCCCCGTCACCCTCCTCGTCGGCGCCGAGCGTGAGGGCCTACCCGACGCGCTGACCGCCCAGGCCGATCACGTCGCGCACATCCCCATCGCTACCAACTCGCTCAACGCCGCCATGGCCGCCACGGTGGCGCTCTACGAGCTGACTAGGATGCCGCGCGCATGATCGACCGCATCCAGCAGCTCAAGGACGAGGCGGAGGCGGCGATCGGCGCCGCCAAAACCACCACCGCGCTGGAAGAGACGAGGATCCGCTACGTGGGCCGCAAGGCCGAGCTGCCCAACATCCTGCGCGGCGTCGCCGAGCTCCAGCCCGAGCAGCGCGGGCCGACCGGCAAGGCCGCCAACCAGGCCCGCCAGGCGCTCGAGACCCTCATCGAGCGCCGCGCGGAGGAGCTCGCGGCCACGGAGCTCGAGCAAAAGCTCACCCAGGACCGCGTCGACGTCACCCTTCCGGGCGACCCGCCTCCCGCCGTCGGGCGGCTGCACCTACTGACCGCCACCCGCCGGGAGATCGAGGACGTCTTCATCGGCCTCGGCTTCAACATCGCCGAGGGCCCCGAGGTCGAGCTCGTCTACTACAACTTCGACGCCCTCAACCACGACGTGACCCACCCCGCGCGCGGGCGCACCGACACCTTCTACGTGCGCGACGAGGTCGTCATGCGCACTCACACCTCGCCGGTGCAGGTCCGCGCCATGGAGCTCCAGCCGCCGCCGATCTACATCATCGTTCCTGGCCGGGTCTACCGCCGCGACTCGGACGTCACCCACACCCCCGAGTTTCACCAGATCGAGGGGCTCGCGGTCGACACCGACATCACGCTGGGCGACCTCCAGGGCACGCTGCTCACCTTCGCCCGCGCCATCTTCGGCGAGGAGCGCAAGGTGCGCCTGCGGCCGCACTTCTTCCCCTTCACCGAGCCGAGCGTCGAGGTCGACGTCTCGTGCTTCAACTGCGTCGACGGCATCACCGCCGACGGTCAGCGCTGCCCGATCTGTAAGGGCACGGCATGGATCGAGATCCTTGGCGCCGGGATGGTCGACCCCAACGTGTTCGGCTACGTACGCGAGCACGGCTACGACCCCGAGCAGGTCCAGGGCTTCGCCTTCGGGATGGGGATCGAGCGGATCGCCATGCTCCGCCACGGCGTCCCCGACCTCAGGCTCCTGTACGAGAACGACATCCGCGTGCTGGAGCAGTTCGGCTGATGCGCGTACCCGTCGAATGGCTGCATGAATACTGCCACCCGCCGCTCGACACGCGGGCGCTCGCCGATCGCCTGGCGATGACGGGCACCGAGGTCGAGCGCGTCGAGCGCCATGGGGTGGGGGCGCCGGAGAGGTTCGTTGTGGGTCGGGTGCTCGAAGCGGCTCCGCACCCCAACGCGGACCGCCTCAGCGTGTGCAAGGTCGACGTCGGCGAGGGCGGCGCGGCACAGATCGTGTGCGGGGCGCCCAACGTCCGCGCCGGCCAGACGGTCGCCGTCGCCCGGCCCGGCGCGATCATGCCCGACGGGACGAAGCTCAGGGCGGCCAAGCTGCGCGGGCTCGAGTCCCAGGGGATGATCCTCGCCGAGGACGAGCTCGCGATCGGGACCGAGCACGACGGCATCATGGTGCTCGGCGGCGACGGCGACGGCCCGGCGCCCGGGACCCCGCTCACCGACGTCCTTCCCCTCGCCACCGA
>JALYZL010000419.1 GCA_030948875.1 Actinomycetota bacterium | reverse complement strand
GCCCGGGGCTGGCGGCCGTCGCTGCGGGGTTAATCGTGGCCGCGGCCTCGGTGTTCCACGTCCGCGCGACCCTGGGCGGCCGGACCGGCGACACCCTCGGCGCAACCGTGGCGCTCGCCGGGGTAGTGGTGGGTACCGTTCTCCTCGCCGTGTGGCGAGGGTGATGGAGGGCTAGCTGCCCGCGAGCGCGCGCAACGACTCGCCCTCTAGCCGCAGCGTCCGCCAGTCCTCGAGCAGCTCGGCGCCGAGCGCGTCGTAGAACTTCAGGGCGGGCTCGTTCCAGTTGAGCGCCGACCACTCGAACCGGGCGCAGCCGCGCTTCACGGCGACGCCGGCCAGGTGCGAGAGGAGCATGCGGCCGATTCCGGCACGCCGGTGCTCGGGGACGACGAAGAGATCCTCGAGCCACAGGCCGGGGCGGCAGACGAAGGTCGAGAAGGTCTGGAAGTACAGGGCGAAGCCGACGGGGTCGGAGTCAAGTTCGGCGATGACCGCCTCGGCGCTGGGGCGGGGGCCGAACAGCGCCGTTTCGAGCAGCTCCCGGGTGCCCGTGATCCGATGGCGGAGGCGCTCGTACTCGGCGAGGGCGACGATCAGGTCGTAGAGCGTGTCGACGTCGCTGTGGCCGGCGGGGCGCAGGATCAGGTGGCGGTCGCGGAGCATGGCTACAAGGTAACGACCCTGAGCAGCCGAGCTGATGCGGGGCGCTCAAGCCGAAATGAGCCCCGAGCCGACCCAGTCGCCTGGGCCGCTGGTGCCCCGCGGTGCGAAGAAGTAGCCGCCGCCCACGGGAGTGATGTAGTCGACCATGGGTTCTGGGCCGAGGCGACCCTGGATGGTCGCGAACTGGCGGTCGATGGCTTGGTTGAAGGCGATGAAGAGCAGCCCCTGATCGAGATCGCCGGCTTCGTCGATGCCGCGGACCTCGAGGCGTGGGCCCGCGTGCGGTGCTCTGGAAGCCGTCGAGCGTCCACCGGACCACGAGCTTGCCTGCCGTCGCCCGCAGGATCTCGCGCACGGTATGGACGACCGTGTCGCGGTGGTTCGCGCACACCTGAACGAGCACGTCTCCGCCGCTGCGGGCCGGGTCGATGTCGTCGCCCGGGAAGTTGGGCATCGTGACGAGGCGTTTGGGGCGCAGGCGCGCGAGCCCCGTAGCGATCGTCGAACAGCGCCGCCCCAAAGGCCACCGTCACCGTCAGCGCATCCGGGCTGTCGTAGGCGCCGAGGATGCCCGGGTGAGGATGCCCGCCTGGTGCGATCCATCGAACGGGATCCGCGTCACGAGCTCGTCGGCGAGCGCGTTTTGCGCCTGCTCGGTGGCGCTCGGCTGCTTGGCTGAGGCGTCGCTCGCGGTGAGCGCACTACCTCGTTGGTCGCGGCGAGTCCGGCGGCGGTCCCGAGTACGCCCTCGCCGCTCCAGCGCACGTCCATTTCGGTGAGGAGATCGCGCTGGGCATCCTCGAGGATCTCGTGCGCGCGCGTCGCGTATTCGAGTCTGAACGCGGGGCTCGCGGTACCGCCGGGGAGACTGCCCGGCATCCCGTCGATCTCCCGGTCGAGGGTGCCGAACAGGCCATACACTGCGCCCAGATGAGGGTAGGCGCTCCACGTCTGCCCCAGCCCGCCTCGGCAACGCCGCGACGGCCCGCGCGCAGCGCCGCGCCGAGGACGACCGTTTCGCGTAACACGCGCGCGAGCCAGGCGGCGCCGTAGCGCTTGTAGGCGCTGACGGGTCCCCGGAACGCCGCCGGTGACACTGGCGAGAGGTCGGAGATCAGCTGACCGCGCGCGTTTACGCCCTGGTTCTCCAGCCGACCGATCTCGGCTCCGTAGAGCTTGGCGGGAGTCAAGCTGCCGAAGACCGTGGTGATCCGGACGGCCAGGGCAGAGCGGGCGTTCGGGGCTGCCAGCAGGTGGACCGAGAACGGCCGCGACCCTACGAACAGGCCGGCCGGGCTCAGCGCGGAGCCGAGCAACATCGCCGCGACGAGTGCGGCTACCGCCACGAGCTCGGCCAGCGCCAATCGCCACTTGCCCCGCCGGAGCTCGGGGCGCGTTCGGTGTGGAGGGTCTCGAGGTGTAGACGTCGCCATTCGGGGTCGTCTCGGCAC
>JALYZL010000406.1 GCA_030948875.1 Actinomycetota bacterium | reverse complement strand
GTCGCCGCCCGGGTCGCGTTCATGCCCACGATCCAGTCGGCCTCCGAGCGGGAACGGGCGGCCTGCTCGAGGGTGGCGAACTCCGAACTGGGCCGCAGCTCGGAGAAGGCGGCCTCGATCGCGCGCTTGGTCATCGAGTTCAGCCACAGCCGCTGGACGGGCTTCTTGAATCCCGCCTTCTCGTACAGGTAGGCGAAGATCAGCTCGCCCTCGCGCCCGGCGTCACAGGCGTTGACCACGGTCTCGACGTCGTCGCGGCCGAGCATCCGCTTGACCACGCTCATCTGCTTCTTGGAACGCTCGTCACGGACGACGAGCTTGAACTCGTCGGGGACGATCGGCAGGTCGGCCATCCGCCATTTCTTGTACTGCGCCCCGTACTCGTCGGGGTCGGCGAGCTGGACGAGATGTCCGACCGCCCAGGTGACGACGTGCTCAGGACCCTCGAGGTACCCCTCGCCCTTGGTGAAGGCGCCCGGAAGCACGCGGGTCAGGTCGCGCCCGACGGACGGCTTCTCGGCGATCACCAGTGTCTTGGCCATGCTGGGGCAGGGTAGCGGCCCGGGCAAGCGCCGCCGGGCGCGTGCCGTCGTGCCGTGCGAACAGACTCATTCGCCGCGCGCCCGCGTGACACGCTGCACCAGAGCAGGCAGCTCCAGCCGGGCCGCCGTCGCCGCCGCGGCGGCGATCAGCGAGCGCGCCTGCGACGGGCTCGGCGTGACCAGGGCGACGTCGAGCTGAGTGTGAGCGACCACGACGGGAGCCCGCAGGGCCCGGTTGGCCTCCAGCGCGAAGGCGAGATGCGCACGTGCGGCGTCGGGGTCCCCCATGGTCAGCGCCAGCCGCCCGAGGTAGCGAGCCGTCGACCCCAGGCAGACTGCGGCCAGGCCGATCACCACGTGGGTCGCCCGGTAGGGAAGCAGCAGCTCATACAGCGACCGCGCCCGCGCCGCGTCGTCGAGCGCAACGATCGCGTCGGCGAGCAGCGAGGCCGTGGTCAGCCAGTCACCGTCGAGCGGAATCTCCGAGAAGGCATGAGCAGCGAGCCGGTCGAGCTCCTCTGCCGCCTCCCCGAGCCGGTCGGTCTCGCACAACAGCACGGCCAGCGCCGCACGCCAGGCCGGGCGCTCGGGGGCCCGGGCCACCTGTGCTCGGGCGGCCGTCTCGAGCTCCGCCATCCGCGCCTGCTCGCGGCGTACGGCGAGGATCTGGACCGCGTAGTACTGCGACGCCGTTGCCCCCTCGGGCCGGATGCCCGAGGCCAGGGCCTCGCCGGCCAGGCGCTCGGCGCCCGCCAGCTCACCGGCCAGCAGCGCCCGCAACGCCTGCCAGACCGCGAGATGCCAGGCGAACAGCGGCTGGCGCAGATCCTCGGCGACCGCGGTGAACGCCCCGATCTGGGTCTCGACCGCGTCCCGGTCGCCGGTCTCCAGCAGATCGACGACCAACCACGCGTGTCCCTGCAGGACGAGCTCGCGATCGCCGGCGTGCCGGGCGGAGCGCAGGAGCTGAGTCGAGTCGGCCAGACGGCGTTCGAGATGGCCGGGTCCCCAGTAGGCGCGACGGCGAGCCGCCGACGCGAGCGCGAGCGCCCGGGAGTCGCCGAGCTCGGCGGCGATCACCGTCGCCTCGGCGCTCAGCCGCCGCATCTCATCGCGGCGATCGGAGTAGTACAGCGCCGAGCACAGGCAGAACAACAGCCGGACGCGGATCACCGACGGCGCGGGCGGGAAGGTCGCCAGCGCCTGGCGCAACAGCGCGATCAGATCCTCGTCGACGACGCCGGGGGGCAGCACGTACCGCGGCGACGCGCCGATCGCCGCCCGGGCGAGGCTGTCGGCGTCGCCCAGCTGCGCCGCCACCGTCGCCGCCTCGCGGAAGACGTCCCAGGCCCGCGGCCGCTCACCACCCCTGATCCACGCCTCGCCGAGCTCCAACAGCAGTCCCAGCCGGCGGTCGCGGGCGTCAGGAGCGAACCGCTCGAGGACCGCCAGCGCACTGTGAAGGTGCTCGGCTCCCTGGTCGTGCGCGAGCATCTCGCCCGCCTGTTCGGCCGCCGCCAGGGCATAGCGAATCGCCCGCTCGGCATCCTGTGACTGCGCTGCGCGGGTGAAGTGGCGCGCCAGGGCGCCGGTGTCACGCAGCGGATCAGCCGCCTCCAGCGCCAGCCCGACTCGGCGGTGCAGGCTCGCGCGCCGTGCCGTCGCCATCGCACCGTATAGCGTCTCGCGCACGAGCGCGTGGGCAAAGGCATAGCCCTCCGGCGAGGACGGCGCTTCGGCGATCAGCCCGGCCGACTGGGCCTCCTCGAGCGCCGCGAAGAACCGCTCCTCGTCGAGATCCAGGACGCGCTCGAGCAGGCCGGCGTCGAAGTCGCGACCGATTACCGCGGCCACCCGCAGGGTCTCCAGGGCGTCGTCGCCCAGCCGGGCCAGCCGGCGCGTGATCACCTCCTGCACGTCGTCGGGCAGCCCGATCGCGCGCAGCTCGTGCGCCCCGGCCGTCGCGGCCTCGACTCCGGAGTCGGCGAGATGGCGGACGATCTCCTCGATGAAGAACGGGTTGCCCTCGGTCTCCTCGTAGAGCGCCTGCGTGAACGCCACGGACGGTACCGCGCGGGCCCGCGCACTCACCAGCTGCGCCGCCTCGCTGCGGCTCAGCCCCGGGACCTCGCGCAGGCGGACCAGCCGCTCGTCACGCAGGCCGCCGAGGGCCGCCGCGAAGCCCTCGCGGTCGCGCTCAGAGCCCCGGAACGCGCCGAGGATCGACACCCGCTCCATCCGCGCGACGCGCGCGATGTGGCGCAGCAGCATCAGGGTCGGACGGTCGGCCCAATGCAGGTCATCGAACACGAGCACCACGGGCGCCCGGGCCGCCAGCTCGCCGAGCAGCTCGACCACGGCCTCGAACAGGCGGTAGCGCTCGGTCTCGAAGTCCTGCGCTCCGGCCGGTTGCAGCTCGGGCAGGCGACGCCGCAGCTCGGGAATCAGGCGGGCGAGCTCGGGACCGTGATGACGGGCGAGGTCCTGCAGCTCGGAGTCGGACATCGACGCGACGTAGGGACGCAGGGCGTCGAGAAACGGCTGGAAGGGCACGAGCGTCTCGTCCGGCGCGCGCCCGGCGAGCACCA
>JALYZL010000355.1 GCA_030948875.1 Actinomycetota bacterium | reverse complement strand
GGTCGCGACCTCGAGACCGAGGTCTCGCTCACCTTTCAGCAGGCGATCGACGGCACCCAGGTTCCCCTGTCGGTGCCGACCTCGCAGCCGTGCCCGACCTGTCACGGGAGCGGCGCCAAGCCCGGGACGAGCCCCAAGGTGTGCCCGGTGTGCAGCGGCAGCGGCGTAGAATCCCAGAGCCAGGGCATCTTTTCCATCTCGCAGCCGTGCTCGCGTTGTGGAGGCTCGGGGACGATCATCGAAGAGCCCTGCGCCACCTGCGGCGGAACCGGAGCGCAGCGCAGCGTCAAGCGCCTGCGCGTCAACGTCCCCGCGGGCGTGCGCGACGGAAGCCGGATCCGCCTCGCCGGTAAGGGCGAGGTGGGGCCGCGCGGCACCGACCCGGGCGACCTGTACGTCATCACGCGGGTCAGCGACTCGCCGGTGTTCAAGCGCTCGGGCGAGAACATCGAGGTCGAAGTACCCCTGACCATCCCCGAGGCGATCCTGGGCGCGGTGATCGAAGTCCCCACCCTCCATGGCACCAAGCGCCTGCGCGTCCCGCGCGGAACCAAGCACGGTACCGTCCAACGCCTCCGCGGCGAGGGCGGGCCGCGACTCGGTGGCAAGGCCAACGGCGACATCCATTACCGGTTCGTGATCGACGTGCCCGCCTCGCTCTCGCCCGAGGAGAGCGAAGTCGTCGATCGGCTCTCCGAGGTTATGAACGGCGATCCGCGAGCGAGATTGTTCGCGGAGGCCAAGAGCGGCGTGTGATGGCTGTCCGTCGGGTCCGGGCTACCCGCGTCGAGGTCTCCGCCGACCGCGGCGTGTTCATGATCTCGGTCGCCGCCGAGCTTGCCGACATGCATCCCCAGACGCTGCGCATGTACGAGGCGCGGGGCCTGATTCAGCCCCAGCGCTCGCCCAAGGGGACGCGCCTGTACTCCCGTGCCGACGTCGACCGGCTGCGGCGGATCCAGGAGCTCACCGCCGAAGTCGGCATGAACCTCGCCGGCGTCGAGCGCGTCTTCGAGCTCGAGGATCAGCTCCAGTCGATGGCCCGCAGGGTGCGGGCGCTCGAGTCGCGCGCGTTGGAGCTCACCGCCGAGGTCGAGCGACTCGAGGCGCTGCGCCGAGAGCTGCGCGCCGAGATCGTTCCCTACGTCCGCGGCGGCGCGCTCGTCGCGTGCAAGGACCTCGAGCGGTTCCGCATTCGCGTCGAGCGCCCGGACCGTTAGGTCGGTCACCAAGCGGTTCAGCCCACGCTGCCTGCCCGCGCCTCGCTGTCGCTTAGAGTACAGTTCCCCGCTGGAGAGGCAGCGTTAGCCTGGGCCGGGTGCTGGGGCATCCTCTCTTGTCAATGTCCGTGGCCGGCGGGCTCCACCACACGGTAACACCTCTAGGGGGTTCTAGTGGAATCCATGCCGATCAGGCATAAGCTTTTGCTGTTAGGTTTGACGTGCGGACTCGTACTGGCGCTTGCGCCCTCCGCGTTCGCGGACAGCGTCAACCTGACGCGTTTCAGCAAGACGGTCAGCGGGGTCGCCCCCACTACGGCGACCAGCGTTACCGTCAATCTGCTGCGCAACACGACCGACGCAAGCAGCAATGTCGTGCGTCAACAGGTCGATACGTTCACGGCGACACCGGACGCAACCCACAAGTGGTCCGGCTCGTTCGTGACCCACGCATTCTCCAACGGCTCGGACCAGGTCGAGGTTAGCTACACACCGGCCAGCACGCTACCCAATCCCACGCAGGTCACGATCGGCGGCGGAAACTTCCTTGCCAGCTCAATGTCAGCCACCGCCAACCAGATCTTCTTGCCCGCCAACAACATCGACGGCAGCTTCGGCATCGCCGACAATGGCTCGTCCCTGACCTGCAACTCCTCCTGCCAGCCGTTTACGGCCACGGTCGACGGCACGGCGGCGCCGGCTCCGGTCGCGAACAAGATCACCTTCACCACGCCGGTGACGAACGCCAACGCGGTCCTCATCACCGAAACGATCCCCGCGACCCCGCCTTTCCCCACCACCGTCACGCTCACGGACACCGCGCCGCTGCTCACGCCGGATGCGATTGGGGGCCCCCCGGCCCCCTTCGAGCAAGCACGTAGCGAGGCGTCGTGCTCCGCGTTCCTCGTCACCAACGAGGTCGTGTGCGGCAACCTAACCCCAGGGTCGTACGCGCTCACGCAGGTCCGGGGTGGCAGCGCGGTCTCGACGCAGACGGTCACCGTGCCGGCGCAGGCCGCTAAGAACACGTCCATCCCGTCGTTGGGGTCGGCGTCCTTCGCAGGTCTTCAGGGCGGCGACCAGCTCAAGCTCGCCTCGGGTGCGCACGTATTGACCACCCTGACCGTTCGTCCCTTCACGATCTCATCGGCGACGCCGTTTGGGGACGTTCTCAACGGGACGCCCAACGCGACCGTGACCGGGGTATGCTCGCCGGGCGAGTTCTTCAACGACAATTCGCAGCAGTTGTGCAGTGCGGCAGGAGGCATCCCTGCCCCGAACGACTTCGGGAGCAGCAGCAGCCAAATCTCGCTGTTCACGTTCGGCGGCGTCACCCCGATTGATCGGACGCTGGCGCAGCTAGATGACACGAGCGACGGGGAGACCCAGATCGACATGCCGGCGATCGCCTTCCGCACGCCGGGCGACGGTGAGGCGATTCACACGCCGTTCGCTGTGTTCGCGCTCGGGCGCTACAACGATCCGGCCGCGATGGCTGCGGCTGTCAACGCCGCCGCCCCCTCTATAGCGGGGGTACCGCCGTTCACCAGTTCCGTGAGCACGGCGCCCGTGCTGTTCCAGTACGCGCCCCAGGGCTCGACGAACTACACGACGCTCGGGAACATCAACGTGGCCGGCGGCCTGCCGCTGCCCACGCTAGCACCGGGCCTGTACGTCGATCGGTTCACGACGGTCGACGCTCGCGGCGACGCCAGGTACTTCGAGAGCAATTTCGTCTACCAGGGCAACGCCACCGGCCCCCCCGGCGTATCGCCGACGGGACCGCCCGCGCCCTCGTGCACGGCCTCGACCACGCGTGGCAAGGTCACGGTCAACTCCGTGAGGGCCACGGCGGACAAGAAGAAGGGCAAGAAGAGCAAGAACGCCCGCGTGACCATCAACTGCACCTCCTCGACCGCCGGCGCGCGCGTCGCGGTTTGGCTGCAGCGTGGGAGCAGTGTCGTCGCTGACGGCAGCGGCGTCGTCAAGAACGGCAAGGTCAAGATCGTCCTGACGGGGACGGTCAAGAAGGGCACCTATCAGCTGATCGAGACGATCGACTCAGGTGGCCTGGCGACCGAAGCCACCCACAGCCTGACCCTGAAGTAGCGGACCTCCGGTCCTGCCGGGACCGGAGCGCAATCACAGCAGGCCCCGAGCCCCCGCCCTCCCGGCGGGGGCTCGGTCATCTGGGAGAAGGGCGGCCGCCTCGGCCCGCTTAACAACGACGCTTGCCCTAAGCTCATTCAGCACGTGGTGGGGTCCAAATCCGTCAGTCACGCCGTTGCGCTTACTGCTGCTCGAGCACTGCTCGCGGTGGCGACGCTCGCGTGCGCCGTGGGCTTCGTGTTCGCCCCGGCGGCGTCTGCCGCCGCAGCGCCACCCGGCATCGCCCACGCGACGCGCATGGGCGCCGCCCCCGCCGCCCAGCCGCTCAAGCTCATCTTCCCCTTGAAGGTCGACTCCGCCGGGCTCGCCCGCTTCGCCACCGCGGTCTCGACACCTGGCTCGCCGTTCTACGGTCGGTACCTGTCGGTCGCCGCGCTGGCGCGGCGTTTCGGCGCTTCGCCCAGCGTCCGCGCGCGCGCCGTCGGCTATCTGCGGGCGAGCGGAGCCACCCACGTCCGCGTCGACGCGACCGGCCTGCTCGCCGAGGCGACGATGAGCGTCGGTCTCGCCGAGCGCGTGTTCGCGGCTCCCCTCGCCCAGTTCCGGGCGGCCGATCACACCCGCTTCCTTGCTCCCGCCGCCGCCACCACCGTGCCCGCCCCGCTGCGTGGCGTGATCGAGGGCGTGGTCGGGCTCGACACCGCGCCGCTGGCCTCGCCTTCGCTGACCGGGCGCGCCGCCGACAACCCCGGGTCGACGCTGCCGCGCACCGGCACGCCTAAGGGCTGCCCGGAGGGCATGGCGGCGGGTGGCCAGTACCCCGGTTTCACGCCGAACCAGTACCTCACCGCATACGGCTTCATGCCCCTCTACACCGCCGGTTACCAGGGTCAGGGAGAGCGTGTCGCCCTGATCGAGATCGACGGATTCAGCATGTCCGACGTGACGACCTTCGCGCAGTGCTTCGGGCTCACGCTGCCTCCCGTGTCCGCCTTTGGCGCGGGCGTGTCCAACCCGCTGCCCGTCGGCGAGGAGGCGACGCTCGACCTCGAGATCCTCGCTGCGGCGGCTCCCGGTCTCAAGGCGATCGACGTGTACGAGACCAACTCCGGCGCGATGCAGACGCTCGCCGCCTTCGCGGCCCCGCTCGAGAACCGGGGACGCAAGCCCCAGGTGATCTCGGCCTCGCTCGGCCTATGTGAGCCCGACGCCTACGGCGGCGCCCATCTGGCCGGGCTCAAGGCCTCCGAGCGGCTGCTCGAGATCGCGGCCGCCTCGGGTGTGAGCGTCCTCGCCTCGAGCGGTGACAACGGCTCCGCCGACTGCCAGACCAATCAGGGGGCGCCCGCCGACACGCTGGCGGTCAACTATCCGGCGTCGTCCTGGTGGGTCACCGGCGTGGGGGGCACCAACCTCAGTCTGACGCCCGGCAACACGATCCTCGCGCAACCGGTCTGGAACGACACCACCCTGCTCCCCGCCGGGAGCGGCGGGGGCTTCAGCGCGTTGTTCACGCGCCCGAGGTACCAAAACGGTGTCGTGCCGGCGACCAACAACCACCGCGCTGTCCCCGACGTCTCCATGCTCGCCGACCTCCTCCCCGGCTATTCGATCTACTGCACCGCCACCCCGGACTGCAACAGCGCTCAGAATCCCAGCCCGCCCTGGCAGACGGTGGGCGGGACGAGCGCCGGCACCCCGTTGCTCGCCGGTGGCGTCGCCATCATCGACCAGATGCTCCAGGCCACCCACCACGAGAACCTCGGGTTGCTCAACCCGCTGCTCTACCTGCTCGGTCGCTCGCCGGCCGCGGGCAGCGTCTTCTACGACATCACCTCGGGCAGCAACGACATCGGTGCCTACATCCCCGGCGGCACCGGCGCACCGCTCGGGTGCTGTACGGCCACGGCCGGCTTCGACGAAGCCTCGGGCTGGGGCAGCGTGGCGGTAGCGAATCTCGCCTCTGAGGCGCTTGCCCTCGTGCCCAAGCGCGTCGCCTTCTCGCTCGCGCTTCCCAGGCACCAGAGGCCGGTCGCGCACCGGCAGATCCTCGCGACCGTCTCCTGCTCAGCCGCATGCACGATAGGCGCCTTCGCCCAGGTCAAGATCGGCGGCTCAAAGCCCTTTACCGTCTCGTCAAGACTCTTCCAGCGAAAATCACCAGGCCGCAAGACGCTCGCCGTCAAGTTCTCGGGCAAGGAACAGCGCAGCCTGCGCTCGGCCCTCAGTAACCACCGGAAGATCACGGCCACGGTGTACGGCGCGCTGATCGACCAGCTCGGCGATATCGAGAACAACACGCCGGGCAAGCAGCTGCGCGTCACGGGCTGAGCTGGGCTGGACCCCCGCGGCCGGCCCATGCTCGCCCGTCGTTGTTGTGTAACCCGCATCGGCGTGCAATAATCTTAGTCACACAGACTTAGATTTCCACGGACAGAGACGACGAATATGCAACCCGACCGATTTACGATTAAGGGCCAGGAGGCGCTTCAGGCTGCTCAGCAGCTGGCTGATCGGCGCCGCAATCCTCAGACGACTCCCGAGCATCTGCTTGCCGTGCTGCTCGAGGCCGACTCGGGCGTCGTGGTGCCCGTGCTGCGCAAGCTCGGGGTCGAGCCTGGTGCAGTCCGCTCCGCGACCGGGGCGGCACTCGATGCTCTGCCGACGCTCACCGGCGCAAGGCGGCCGGGGACGGCCGAGGTCGCTGGAGGATCGGGGGAGCTCGTGCAGGTTCTGCGCACGGCGGAGACCGAGGCGCGCTCGCTCGACGACGATTATGTATCGACCGAGCATCTGCTGCTCGCCCTCGCCGCCCATCCGGGTCGCGCCGGCGATGCGCTGCGCTCGAACGGCGCCGGCCGTGAAGAGCTGCTGAAGGCGATCGCCGAGGTCCGTGGCCCGCACCGCGTAACCGATCAGAGCCCCGAGGAGAAGTTCCAGGCGCTCGAGCGCTTCGGGCGCGACCTGACCGAGGCCGCCGCTCAGGGCAAGCTCGACCCAGTGATCGGACGCGACGACGAGATCCGGCGCGTGATCCAGGTCCTCTCCCGGCGGACCAAGAACAACCCGGTGCTCATCGGCGAGCCCGGCGTCGGCAAGACCGCCATCGCCGAGGGCCTCGCCCAGCGGGTGATCGACGGTGACGTCCCCAGCGGCCTTCAGGACCGCCGCGTGGTCGCGCTCGACATCGGCGCGCTCGTGGCCGGATCGAAGTACCGGGGAGAGTTCGAGGATCGACTTAAGGCCGTCCTCAAGGAGATCGCCGAGGCCAAGGGCTCGGTGATCCTCTTCATCGACGAGCTCCACACGATCGTCGGCGCCGGTGCCGCCGAAGGCGCCGTTGACGCCGCCAACCTGCTCAAGCCGATGCTGGCGCGCGGCGAGCTACGCGCGATCGGCGCGACCACGCTCGACGAGTACCGCAAGCACATCGAGAAGGACGCTGCGCTCGAGCGCCGCTTCCAGCCCGTGTTCGTGGGCGAGCCCTCGGTCGAGGACACGATCGCCATCCTTCGCGGGCTCAAGGCGCGCTATCAGTCCCACCACGAGATCCGGATCCAGGATTCGGCGCTCGTCGCCGCGGCGACGCTCAGCTATCGCTACATCGCCGACCGCTTCCTGCCCGACAAGGCCATCGACCTCGTCGACGAGGCTGCGGCTCGGATCAAGACCGAGATCGACTCCAAGCCGACCGAGATCGACGCGGTCGACCGGCACATCATGCAGCTCGAGATCGAGCTCCAATCGCTCGGCGACGACGACGACTCGGGCACCCTGACCCGGCGCGAGCAGCTCGAGCGCGCCCTCGCCGAGGAGCGCGAGCGAGCCGCGGCGATGAACGCCGAGTGGCAGCGCGAGAAGGAGACGATCGGAGCCGCCGGGGAGCTCACCAAGCAGCTCGATCAGGCGCGCACCGAGCTCGAGCGCGCGAACCGCGAGGCCGACCTCGGCCGCGCCGCCGAGCTCCAGTACGGCACCATCCCCGAGCTCGAGAAGCAGCTCGCGGCCGCCGAAGCGGCGGAGCACGACAGCGCCGCACCACGCTTCCTCAAGGACCACGTCGATGCCGAGGACATTGCGGAGATCGTCGGCAAGTGGACCGGGATCCCGGTCTCGCGCCTGCTCGAAGGCGAGATCGCCAAGCTCGTCCACATGGAGGACCGCCTGCATCAGCGCGTCGTCGGCCAGGACGAGGCTGTCGAGGCGGTGTCGAGCGCGCTCCGGCGTGCACGCGCTGGGCTCCAGGACCCCAACCGGCCGATCGGCACCTTCCTCTTCCTCGGCCCCACCGGCGTCGGCAAGACCGAGCTCGCACGCGCCCTGGCCGAGTTCATGTTCGACTCTGAGGACTCAATGGTGCGGATCGACATGTCGGAGTACATGGAGAAGCACTCCGTCTCGCGCCTCGTCGGCGCCCCCCCCGGCTACGTCGGCTACGACGAGGGCGGCCAGCTCACCGAGGCCGTCCGTCGCCGGCCCTACTCGGTTGTCCTCCTCGACGAGATCGAGAAGGCCCATCCCGACGTGTTCAACACGCTCCTGCAGGTGATGGACGACGGTCGCCTCACCGACGGTCAGGGCCGCACCGTCTCCTTCAAGAACACCGTCCTGATCATGACCTCGAACATCCCCGGCGGCCGCGCCGGAGTCGAGGCCCACTTCAAGCCGGAGTTCATCAACCGGCTCGATGACATCGTCGAGTTCCACTCCCTCGCCCGCGAGCAGATCGCCCAGATCGTCGATCTCCAGGTCGAGATCCTCATCGCCCGCGTCCGCGAGCGCGACATCGCAGTCGAGCTCACCGACGAGGCCCGCGTCCTGCTCGGGAACCTCGGCTACGACCCTACCTACGGAGCCCGCCCCCTAAGGCGGATCATCCAGAAGCGCCTCGTCGACCGCCTGGCCCTAGCCATCCTCGAAGGCACCTTCCAGGGCGGAGATACGGTGAAGGTCGAGGCAGAAGACGGGGACCTGAAGCTCACCCGCTCGGACGCCGAGACCCCCTACGAAATCTTGTACGGAACCACCACCCGCGGCACCGAGCCAGCCCTATAGGTGGCGTTCTTATCGAATTGCAGGAGCCACCTTCCCCGCTTCGGCGTGAACGGGAAGAGCTTCAGCGGCGCAGTCGAGAGGTGGCCGCAGGCGCCTCCTGACGCTCCGAGCTTGCGGTCCAGGCGCGAGACGCCCTTCGGATTGACGTAGTGGAGATAGAGCGAGCCCCCGGCCCCCCATCCGAGCAACTGGAAGCGGACCTTGAGGGTGGTGAGGTCCCCGCTCTGCGGGCGGAAGCTGGCGTTCAGGCGGCTGACGAGGAACTGGGCGCTGGCGGAGTGGTTGCCCTCGCGGACGATGAGCTTGTAGGAGTCCTCGCCTGTCGATCCCTTGCGGAGGTGGCTGGGGACGCCGAAGGTGGCGGCGATGTCGCCGGCCGAGTCGGTGGTGCCGTTTCCGAACGCCGCGCCGTCGAGCCGCGCCGTCCAGTGCGAGGTCGGATCGAAGCCCTTCCCGCGGAGCGCCGCCTTCTGAGCGGTCTGATAGCAGGCGTGGTTGAGCTGGATGACGGCGGCGGGAGCGGCGGGAGCGCTCTCGGGAATCGCCAGCGCCGCGGCCGCGCCTGCGCCGCCGGCCAGTGCCAGCGCCGCGGCGGTCAGGCGGCGGATGGCTGGGCGGGAGGTCAACTGACCTTCACCGGGATGTTGGCCTCCGGTCCCACCGGGTGCGCCGAGTAGACGGCCTCGGAGTCGACCTGCAGCGTCCACGTGCCGCGCGAGGGGACGAACGGGAACACGCGCCGCGCCCGCGTTCTCAGGTACCCGCACTGACCGCGGGTGTGACCGATGGGGACGGTCGTTATCGCGTGTTTGTGCGGGTCGACGTAGTGGACGTAGACGGGCAGGCGCGTGGGACCTGAAGCCGAAGTGGGCTTGCCATGGTCGAGGGCGAACCCCCAGACTTGGAACGGCGCGCCCAGCGTCGCCGCCGCGCCCGTGGTGGTGACGATGCGGGCGCCAGTGGTGCGGGTGACCGTGAACGTGGTGTCGGTTTGGGTCGTGCCGTCGCTGGCGGAGAGGACGTGGGCCTCCTGCACGACGTTCGCGCCCAGGCCGCCTGGGATCAAGGAGCCGGTGATGGCGCCGCTCGCGTCTGTCGTGCTGAAGCCGAAGTCGAGGCCATCTACGGCGACCTGGTAGGTCCGCGCGGCGGCGAAGCCCGTGCCGGTGATCGCCACTCGCTGGCCCACGAGGTAGCAGCCCTGGCTCGTGTGCAGGGTCGGCGTCGCGCTCGCGGCGGCGGCCGTCGCGGCCACCGGGGCGAGGAGGATCGCCGTAGGGATGAGGATCTTGTTCACGTGCACAATGATCTCCGCTCAAGCGTTAACCGGGATCTTGCCCGATCGGAGCGGCTGGCGGCAGCCCGGTCATCCCCCATACGCTCGATCGGATAAAACGCGCTCTACTCAAGCTCGCAAACAAGGAGGGTGGCCGTGCCCACATACATCATGCTCTCGACGCTCACGCCCGAGGGCGTTCAGACGGTCAAGACCAATCCGGCGCGGATCCGCGAGGTGAACCGCGAGGTCGAGCAGCTCGGGGCCAAGGTCACCGCCCAATGGGCGACGCTCGGGCGCTTCGACTTCATCAACGTCGTCGAGGCCCCCGACGATAAGACGATGTCTCGCGTCTCGCTCGAGCTCGGCTCCCGGGGCACGGCCAGGTACGAAACGCTGATCGCGATTCCGGTGGACGAGTTCATCGGCGCCCTGTGACGGCCGTCCCGCGGTGAGCGTCACCCATCCCCCACAGGTGCTGGTGATCGGAGCTGGCATCGCCGACGACGGCCGCGTGCTCGAAGTGGCGGCCGACGACGTCGGCGGGCTCGGCGCGGACGCGACCGTCGCGCGCCCCGCCGCCTATGCTGCCGCGGACATGATCGATTTTGCGAGGCAGTCAGCTCCGCCGCGACATCGCGCTCAGGGCGGCCCGGCCGGTATGACCGAGCAGCCCGTCCCCCTCGCCGCCGTCGAGCCCGCCGCGGGTGCCGAGGCGGCCGCGGACGTCGAGGCGCAGATCGAGGAGTTCGACGTCGACGGGCCGCTCGTGGGCATCGTCATGGGTTCGGGGAGCGACATGGAGACGATGAAGGCCGCCGAAACCGAGCTCTCCGAGCGCGGCATCCGCTCCGAGGTCCGGGTCATGTCGGCCCACCGCGAGCCCGACAAGGTCGCCGACTACGCGCGCAACGCGAGGCTCAACGGGCTGCGGGTGATCATCGCCGGCGCCGGTCTGTCCGCTGCCCTGCCTGGCGTCGTCGCCGCCCATACCGAGCTGCCCGTGATCGGCGTTCCCCTGACCAGTCGGACCTCGGTCGCGGGCGGACTCGACGCGCTCCTGTCGGTCTCGCAGATGCCCCCAGGCGTCCCGGTCGCGTGCGTCGGACTCGACAACGCACGCAACGCCGCAATTCTCGCCGCCCGCATCCTCGCCGCGTAGGCGCGGTGACGAGTCAGTCGCTGAGGCCGCGATCGCGTAGCTCCCGCTGCGCGGCATCGCTCTTGCCCAGCCCGGCTAGACCCATGGCCCCCAGGACGCCGGGCGCCTTGGTGAACTGGATCTCGCGGTAGTCGACGACCTGAACGTGGTTGCCCCACGGATCGCTGAAATCGAGCGAGCCACTTGCCTGGACGGCAATCCCCGCCTGCTGGAGCTCTCCGCGCACCGCTTCCTTGTCGTCGACGACGAGGCCGAAGTGCCTGGCCTCGTCGGGCGGCTGCGCGCGTCCTGAAGCGAGCGCGATGAACTGGTCGCCCATGTCGAGGAACGCCATGTTCCTCCCGGCGCGGCCCCGGAGCTCGAACTCGAAGAAGCGCCCGTACCAGGCGAGCGCCTCGTCGATATCGCCGACCTCGAGCGCCACGTGGTTGATGCCGACGAGGCGAGCCACGCCCGTCTATCCGTGGAGGCGGTCGTAGTTCATGCGCAGGAGCCGGGTCACGTCGGCGACGTCGGCCTCACCCTCGATCCGCCGCGCGGCAGGCCCCACGCGGCCGGGGAAGACGGGGTGATGCACGATCCGGCCCTGCTCGAAGAGCTCGGCCCAGACCTGCTTAGGGAACGTGAAGTGAGCGGCGTGATCGCCGTGAAGATGGCCGATCTCGCGGCGGCCCAGCTTGAAGGCAAACTCTCCTCGGCGTCCGAAGCCGGCCTCCACGTCCGGCCAGGACGTCACCTCTTCGGTGATCCGTTCACTGGCGCTCAGGGACTTCGTCGTAGTCATGGCTGCTCCTCTGTGAGTAGGCGGCGCGATGGTCATCATCGTCGCGCTCCGAGCTGCCGGTTTCCACGGGCAATTGGTCCTAAGCCCTCCTACGCCGAGGTCTCCGCCTCTTCATTGTCCGCGAAGGCGCGAAAGGCCTCCGTCATCCGCGCGTCAATGCGCTTGCGCATACTATCGGCGCCGGAGTCCGCGCCGTCCCGCTCGTCTCCTTCTGGCTCGGGCGGGCGCACTGCCGCGTTTGCCTGCTCGACGACGCTCTCCAGGTGATGGCGGAACTTCTCCTCATCGCCGGGGGTCACGCCGCTGACGCGGACCGTCTTCTTCTTGACGTGGATCTCGCCCCAGTCCCCTCCGGGAAGCAGCGCGACCGTCGTCTCGAAGCTCTGCTTCCAGCCTGAGGCGATCTCGCCCTCGAGGTCCACGGTGAGCTTTCCGTCCTTGACCTTCGCGGTGGCCCAGTTCAGCTCGACGTCAGCCATGCACCAGTCATACCCGGATTCGCCGCTACCTAAAGGCCCGATACGCTGCACGGCGTGAATCGAGTTCGTTGTCTCGGTTTCGTGACAGGGGCGGTGGCATCGCTCGTACTAGCCATGCCCGGATCCGCGCTGGCGGGTACCTACACGTGGGACCTCGCCTCGGACTTCACGGCCACGGCGCCGGGAGCCAATCCCGACCATGACGATTACGGCGGCGCGCCGTGGAGCTATCTGCAGGGCTCGACAGATACCCTCACCGCCGCCACGACCTTCTCGCCTCTCGGGTACTTCGGAGCCAGCAACGTCCAGGGCGGCCTGTCGGCGTGGAGCGCCAGCCCGGGCGGAGCGTCAGGCCCGCTCGTGGGCATCAACGCCACGGCGAGCCCGATCACCAACGGCAAATCCACCTTCGCCCCCGGGCAGGTTGTCGTCGAACCCGGGTCATCGCGCCTCGTCGCCATTGGGTGGACGTCGCCGTTCGGCCAGACGATGTCGGTTTCCCTCAACGGCGCGGTGAGCGCGGATGCGGGCCTGACGGCGCCGTGCACCTACGCGACGAGCTGGAGCGTCGAGCAGAACGGAGCCGTCCTACTCAGCGGTACCACGAGCACGCAGTTCTCCACCGTCGCCAGCGTCCCGGCCGGCGGGTCGGTGTACCTCACGGTTTCGACGCCACCGGCCGACGCCAACTGTTCCGCTACCGGGGTCTCGCTCCACGTCGAGGCCGCCGGAGCCGCCCCGCCCGTCACCCTCGCCACCCCTGTATCGGGCGCGTCGAGCACGGTCGACAACCCGACGTTCTCGGGCGACGCCGGCGCCGATTTCGGCGACGGTAGCCAGGTAACCCTCCGCGTCTACCGGGGCTCCTCCCCTGCGGGCACGCCGGTGGAGACGGTGACCGTGCCGCGATCGGGCGCGTCGTGGTCGACTCTCCTCCCCGCGCCGCTTCCGCTCGGGACCTACACGGCCCAGGCCGAGCAGGACGACATCGCCAGTCCGGCCGACGCCGGTCTCAGCGCTCCCGTCACCTTCACGGTCACGCTGCCGGTGATCACCCTCGACGCGCTGGGCTCCAGGCCGCTCACCACCTCGACGCCAACGCTCACCGGCACCGCCGACAGCGACTCGGGCAGCGTTCCCTCCACGGTCGTGGTGATCTACCAAGGCGACACCACGGCCGGATCGCCGGTAGCCAGGGTGACGGCGCTGGTACCGGCGTCCGGTCAATTCTCGGTCCAGGTCACCCCGGCCCTGGCCGACGGAACCTACACGGCGGTGGCGCTACAGGCGGACACGGCCGGCGCCTACGGCTCCAGCGCGCCGCAGACCTTCGGCATCGACACCCAGCCGCCACCGGTGACGCTCGTCCGTCCGGGACCGGGATCGCAGGCCGACTTCCTGCAGCTGGTGTTCGCGGGCACCGCCGGCAATGACTCCTTCGACGCCCACGTCGTCACCGTCAACCTGTATCGGGGACCAGCGGAGACCGCCACGCCGTTCGACACGATGCAGGCCAACGTCACCGGCTCGACCTGGTCCGCTCCGTGGCCACGCGCGCTGATTCCCGGCCTGTACACGGCGGTTGCCTCGCAGACCGACGTGGTGGGCCATATCGGGCTGAGCTCCGCCCATACCTTTCGGGTACTTCCGTTCCCGCCCGTGATCGGCGGCGGCGCGACGATCAACCGCTACGGCCGCGTGAGCGTCAAGATCGCTTGCAACGAGCCCGTAGGCGACACGTGCTCGGGCACCGTCGTCGTGCTCACGAGGGGGAAGTACCAGCCCCGGGCGGGCGGGCCAGCGGGGCGCCTGACCGTCATGTTCGCCTACGTCCAGATCCCCGGCGCGCAGGCTCAGACGATCACGCGGACGGTGCTCCCCTCGGTCGCGGTGGTGCTCCGCCGCCACGCAAACGTGGCGGTGAGCATCTCCGCAAACCTGCGCTCGATCGCCGGGCAGGCCATCCACGCCAGCGCCCGGGCCAGCCTGCGGCGCGTCCGCGGCTGAGCGTCCGACCGCGATAATCCAATCGTGATCGAGCGCTACACCAGGCGTGAGCTCGCCGAGGTCTGGTCAGACGACGCGCGTTTCGAGGCGATGCGCCAAGTCGAAGTCGCGGCGTCCGAGGAGATGGTCGGGCCCACCGCCGCCGAGCTCGATGATATCCGCGCCGCGAGCTTCACCGTCGAGGCGATCGCCGAGCGCGAGCGTGTCACCGACCACGATACGGCGGCGTTCGTGGACGTGCTCGCCGCGTCCGCGGGTCCTTCGGGCCGCTGGATCCACCACGGGCTCACCTCGAGCGACGTCGTCGACACCGGACTCGCGCTCCAGCTGCGGCGCATCTCCGAGCTCGTCCTGCCCGACAGCCGCCGCCTCGTCGCGGCGCTCGCGGCCCGGGCGCGCGAGCACCGCCATACGCTGTGCGTGGGGCGCACCCACGGCGTCCACGCCGAGCCGACCACCTTCGGGATAAAGCTCGCGGGGTTCGCGTTCGAGGGCGACCGCAACGCCCGCCGGCTCGAGCGAGCCTTCGAGCAGGCCTCGGTCGGCGCGATCTCCGGCGCGGTGGGCACCTACTCGGCTACCTCACCTGAGTTCGAGGAACGAGTGATGGCTCGGCTCGGCCTCGAGCGCGAGTCGGTGTCGACGCAGGTCGTGGCCCGTGACCGTCACGCCGAGCTGATCCAGTCGATCGCCCTCGCGGGCGCGGGGCTCGAGCGGCTCGCCACGGAGATCCGCCACCTCGCGCGAACCGAGGTCGGCGAGGTGCAGGAGCCGTTCGCCGCGGGTCAGAAGGGCTCGAGCGCGATGCCGCACAAGCGCAACCCGATCAAGTCCGAGCAGATCGCCGGGCTCGCCCGCGTCCTGCGCGGGAACGCCCAGGCGGCACTCGAGAACGTGGCCCTGTGGCACGAGCGCGACATCTCTCACTCCTCGGTCGAGCGCGTGATCCTCCCCGACTCGACCATCCTCCTCGACCACATGCAGCGCCGCGCGATCGGGCTGATCGAGGGCATGGTCGTGAGTCAGCAGCGCATGCGCGAGAACCTCGACCTGACCCACGGAGCGCTGTTCTCCCAGCGCGTCCTGCTCGCCCTGGTGCAGTCCGGCCTCGCGCGCGACGACGCCTACCACACCGTTCAGCGCCTCGCGCAGCTCGCGATCGACGAGCGCATCCCTTTGCGCAACCTCCTCGCCGTCGACCCCGCGGGGGCCGGCCTCGACCTCGACACGATCTTCGACTACCAGCCCTTCGTTCGCTACGCCGACGAGATCGTCGATCGCCTCGACGCGATCGCCTAGAGAGGCGAGATCCCCCGCGGCGCCCCGAATCTCGTCACCACCACCCGCTAGCATCAAATCCAGTGACCGACGCTCTCGCCGACCTCCCCCTCATCGCTTCAGGCAAGGTTCGCGAGATCTACGATCTCGACGAGACGCTGCTCATCGTCGCCTCGGACCGGATCTCGACCTACGACGTCGTCCATCCCAATCCGATTCCCGACAAGGGCAAGGTGCTGACCGGGATCTCGACGTTCTGGTTCGAGCGCACCGGCGGGATCCTCCCCAGTCACATGGTCTCGGTGACCGACGGCGTTCCTCCCGAGGCCCGCGGCCGCGGCATGGTCGTGCGCCGACTCGAGATGCTCCCAGTCGAGGCCGTGGTGCGCGGGTACATAACCGGCTCGGGCTGGAAGGACTACCAGCGCACCGGCGCCGTGTGCGGGATCCCCTTACCGGCCGGCCTGCGCGAGTCCGATCGCCTACCCGAGCCGATCTTCACCCCGGCGACCAAGGCCGACCTCGGAAGCCACGATGAGAACATCGACTTCGAGGGCGCCGTCGATCTCATCGGCGATCGCGCCCTCACCGAGCGCCTGCGCGAGGTCTCAATCGCGCTCTACGAGCACGCGGCCGAGCACGCGCGCGAGCGCGGGATCATCCTCGCCGACACCAAGTTCGAGTTCGGGCTCGATTCCGACGGCGCGCTTACCCTCGGCGACGAGGCGCTCACGCCGGACTCCTCGCGCTTCTGGCCCGTCGCCGGTTACGAGCCCGGTCGCTCGCAGCCGAGCTTCGACAAGCAGTTCGTGCGCGACTGGGCGTCGGGAACCGGCTGGGATCGCAATCCGCCGGCCCCCGCCATCCCCGAGGACGTTGTCCAGCGCACGCGCGAGAAGTACGTCGAGGCCTACGAGCTCATCACCGGCGAGCCGTTCGGCGCCTGGCTGCGCCGCTCCGGCTGATGCGCGCGCGCGTCCTCGTCCGCCCCAAGGCGGGCATCCTCGACCCCCAGGGCCAGGCCGTCGAGCGCGCGCTCCCCGCGCTCGGGTTCGCCGGCGTCGCCAACGTCCACGTCGGCCGCCTGATCGAGCTCGACGTCGAGGACCCCGAGCGGCTGCCGGAGATGTGCGAACGCTTGCTGTCGAACCCGCTCGTCGAGGAGTATGAGATTGTGGAGTCGGCGTCGTGAAGTTCGGCGTCGTCCGCTTCCCCGGCTCCTGCGACGACGTCGATGCGGTGCTCGCCGCCGGGCGGGTGGGCGAGGCGGTGATGCTCTGGCACGGCGACCGCGACCTCCAGGGCGTCGACGTGGTGATCATTCCCGGCGGCTTCTCCTACGGCGATTATCTGCGCCCGGGCGCGATCGCGCGCTTCTCGCCGGTGATGGAGGCGGTGAGCGAGTTCGCGGGCGACGGCGGCCTCGTGCTCGGTATCTGCAACGGGTTCCAGGTTCTGTGCGAGGCGGGCCTGCTCCCGGGGGCACTGCTCCCGAACGCGTCGCTGCGCTTCGTGTGCCGCCAAGTGCAGCTCGAGGTCATGGACGGGTACAGCCCGTTCACGCGCGAGTGCCCGCTCGCCGAGCCGCTCTCGATCCCGGTCAAGCACATGAGCGGCCGCTACTACCGGCCCGATCACTCGGACCGGCACGGATGCCGAGTCCGCGGGCTCGCCGACACCCAGGTGCTGTTGCGCTACCTCCCGGGACAGAACCCCAACGGCTCCGATCACGACATCGCCGGGGTGTGCAACGCGGCGGGCAACGTCTTCGGGCTGATGCCGCACCCTGAGCACGCCGTCGACCCGCTCACGGGCTCGAGCGACGGTGTGTGGATCTTCGAGTCGATCAGGGCGCACCTTGCCGACCGCGTCGTTGCCTAGCGGCCAACGCCACCGTGAGCTCGGGCTCACCGACGTCGAGTACGAGCTGATCCTCGCGCTCCTCGGGCGCCCCCCGGGCGACGTCGAGCTGGCGATGCTCTCGCTCATGTGGTCAGAGCACTGCTCCTACAAGCACTCCAAGCGCCTGCTGCGCCGCCTCCCCACCGAAGGCCGACACGTGCTCATGGGCCCGGGCGAGAACGCCGGGGCGGTCGACATCGGCGATGGCCTGGCGGTCGCCTTCAAGGTCGAATCGCATAATCACCCCTCCGCCGTCGAGCCATTCCAGGGCGCCGCCACCGGGGTCGGCGGCATCCTCCGCGACGTGTTCGCGGTTGGGGCGCGCCCCATCGCCATCCTCGACTCGCTGCGCTTCGGGGAACCCGCGAGCTCCGAGCGCTCGCGCTACCTGCTCGAGCGCGCGGTGGCGGGGATAGGCCACTACGGCAACTCGATCGGCGTCCCCACCGTGGGCGGGGAGATCTACTTCGATCAGGCGTACGAGCAGAACTGCCTGGTCAACGCCATGTGCCTCGGCCTCGTGCGCCACGATCGCCTGATCCGCAGCGCCGCCGTCGGGCCCGGGAACGCGCTCGTCCTCCTCGGCGCGCTCACGGGGCGCGACGGGATCGGCGGCGCGTCGGTGCTCGCCAGCGCCGAGTTCGGCGAGGGGGACGCCGACAAGCGGCCCTCGGTCCAGATCGGCGACCCGTTCACCGAGAAGAAGCTGCTCGAGTGCTGCCTCGAGCTCCTCGACCACGACCTGCTCGCCTCGCTGCAGGATCTCGGGGCCGCCGGGCTCACCTCCGCGAGCGCGGAGATGGCGGCCAAGGGCGGCCTCGGCCTCGACCTCGACGTCGGGCGCGTGCCCCTGCGCGAGCCCGGGATGGAGCCCTTCGAGATCATGGTCTCGGAGTCGCAGGAGCGGATGCTGTGCGTGGTCACCCCGGACCTGATGGACGAGGTGGCCGCGGTATGCGATCGCTGGGAGGTGCCGTGCTCGGCCATCGGCTCGGTCACCGACCACGGTCGCCTGCGCGTGCTCGACGGCGCCGAGGTGGTCGGCGACCTTCCCGTCGCCGTGCTCGTCGACGAATGCCCGATGTACGAGCTCGACCCCGAGCCGCCGACCGACGAGCTCTACCCTCCGCCGCCGGCCGTGCTCCGCGGCGGCGAGTCGCCCACCCAGCTCCTGCTCGCCCTCCTCGCATCGCCCAATCTCGCCTCGCGCCGCCCGGTGTTCGAGCAGTACGACAGCATCGTCGGCTCGCGGACGGTGCGCCGTCCCGACGAAGCCGACGCGGCCGTCCTCCAGCTTCCCGGGGGCGCGGCGCTCGCGGTCTCGATCGACGGCAACGGCCGCCGTGTCGCCTGCGACCCGCGCGCCGGGGCGGCCGAGGCCGTCTACGAGTGCTCGGCCAACCTCGCCTGCGTGGGGGCGGAGCCGCTCGGCCTCACCAACTGCCTGAACTTCGGCAACCCCGAGAAGACGCACGTCGCCTGGCAGCTCGAGGAGGCGGTCGAGGGAATCGCCCGCGCGTGCGAAGCGCTCGACGTGCCCGTCGTCGGCGGAAACGTTTCGCTCTACAACGAGGCGCCGAACGGCCCGATCCTCCCCACGCCGATAATCGGGATGGTGGGTCGGCTCCCCGACGCCTCCCGCGCCGGCCGGATCGCCTTCGCTCAGGATGGTGACGCGATCGCCATCGTCGGTCCCTTCGCCCCCTCGCTCAACGGCTCCGAGCTGGCCAAGCTCCGCGGCGTCGCCCCGGCCGGTGGCCTTCCGGTGATGGAACCGCAAGCCGTCCGTGACGCGCATGTCGCGGTTCGGGACGCCGTCCGCTCTGGGGCGCTCTCAAGTGCGCATGACATCTCCGAGGGCGGCCTCGCGGTAGCCCTGGCGGAATGCTGCGTCGCCGGTGGCATCGGTGCCCGGGTCAAGGTGAGGATCGACGGGGGGGTGCTCGAGCTCTTCGGCGAGGCGCCCGGCTGCGCCTTCGTGGTCTCCGGTCCCGAGGAGACGCTGAGCGGGCTCGGGCGCATCATCGGGCGGGTGGGCGGGGACGCGCTCGTGATCCCCGGCAGCCTCGAGGTCGCAGTTTCCGAGCTCCGCCGCGCCCGGGAGGCCGGACTCGTTCAGTACGCTTCAAGTCCAGTGTGGTCCGAATGACTCCGATCCCAGATCGCGATGGACCGCGTGACGAGTGCGGCGTGTTCGGCATCTACGCGCCCGGACGCGAGGTCGCTCGGCTCGCGTACTTCTCGCTCTACGCGCTTCAGCACCGTGGCCAGGAGTCGGCGGGGATCGCCACCGCTCCGCAGCGGGGCGGCAACATCATGGCGCTGCGCGACCAGGGCCTCGTCGCCCAGGTGTTCGACGAGAACAAGCTGCGCTCGCTCCTCGGCGACATGGCCATCGGCCACGTCCGTTACTCGACCACGGGATCCTCGGAATGGGAGAACACGCAGCCCATCGTCCGCAGCGACCGCCGTGAGCTCGCGCTCGCCCACAACGGCAACCTCATCAACGCCGTCGAGCTCCACGCCGAGCTCCGCGAGCGGGGCGTCGCGTTCGCCTCGACCTCGGACTCGGAGATCATCGCCGCGCTGCTCGCGACCCATCCCGCCGAGCGGATCGAGGACGCCGTCGCGGACGTGCTCCCGCGGCTCAAGGGGGCCTTCTCGACGGTGGTGCTGACCGACGACGCCGTGGTTGCGTTCCGGGATCCCCACGGCCTGCGGCCCCTCGCCCTCGGGGTGATGGAGCGCGGCGCGCAAGCGCACCCCGACGGACCGCCGGCCTACACTGTGGCCAGCGAATCGTGCGCCTTTGACCTGATCGGCGCCCGGTACTTGCGCGAGGTCTACCCGGGCGAGGTGGTAACGCTCACCGACGGGGGATTCCGCACCCGGGTGGTAGCGGGCTCCGAGCGCCACGCCTTCTGCGTCTTCGAGTACATCTACTTCGCTCGACCCGACTCGCGGATGGCGGGCACCGTGCTCCAGGTCGCGCGCGGGAAGATGGGCGAGCATCTGTGGCACGAGGCGCCGGTTGAGGCCGACCTGGTGATCCCTGTCCCGGACTCGGGCAACGCGGCGGCACGCGGGCTGGCCCGAGCCGCCGGACTGCCCCAGGACGACGGCTTCATCAAGAACCGCTACGTCGCGCGCACCTTCATCCAGCCCGGGCAGGAGCTGCGCAAGCAGGGGCTGCGGCTGAAGTTCAACCCGTTACCTGAGGTTGTGTCCGGGAAGCGCCTGATCGTCGTCGATGACTCGATCGTGCGTGGTAACACCACCCGTCAGATCGTGCAGATGCTGCGCGACTCGGGCGCGGCCGAGATCCACCTGCGGATCTCGGCGCCGCCGATCAAGCATCCGTGCCACTACGGCATCGACATGTCCACGCGCGAGGAGATGATCGCCCACGAGCGCTCGGTCGACGAGATCGCCGACGAGCTCGGCGCCGACTCGTTGCACTACCTCAGTCTCGAGGGCGTGTACGCGGCCGTCGGGGTGACGCGCGACACCCATTGCGACGCGTGCTTCACCGGTGAGTACCCTTTGGCCGGTACCGAGGAGGAGGCGAACGGTAAGTACGCGTTCGAGCTTCCTCTGGCGCCGGCCTAGAACTCGTGGCTATCCCGCCGTCAGGTAGTTGTGGACCTCGAAGAAGGTGATGTTCGGGGGAGCGGGAATGCCGACCTGCCGCGTGATCGGGCCGATCTTCTCGGCCGCAAAGCGGTCGAAGTCCTCCCGCGTGGCCCAGACATCGGTGACCCGGATGCCCGTATCGGTCTCCGTCACCCAGTGGAACATGCCGCCGGGTCCGCCGGGGCCGCCCGGCGTGAATCCCATCTTGTCGATGACCTCGTCGTACTGGGCGAGGCTTCCGCCCTCGAATTCCAGAACCACTGCGACCGCCATGTGCCCCTCCTTCGTTGGTGTACCTGCCAGCTGATGTTCATCGGTGGGCGGCACGCGCCGCATCGGCCGAATGGCCTATTTCGCCATTCTCTGTCGAAGTGGTGACTTCCGGCGACGGCGCGGATAGCATCGCCTCAGGGTGGAGGTCGCGATCCGCATGGCGGAGGTTCTCGCAGCTCTGTCGTTGATGACAGACCTGGGGTCGGGCGTGCCCTTCGAGAAGGGGCTCCGCACATGTGTCACGGCGTCGGCGCTCGCGCAGGCGCTCGACCTCGACCGTGACGATCTGCGCGCGGTGTATTTTGCGGCGCTGCTCCGCTCCCTGGGCTGTACGGCGCACGCGTCGGTGTTCGCCGAGATGTTCGACGACGACGTGGCGATACAGCGCGAGCTGAAGACGCTCGATGTCGGGGATCCTGCCATGGTCTCGGCGCAGACCGCGCGGTTCGCCGCGTGGGCGGGAGCCGAGCGGGCGCACGAGTTGTCGGACCGCTTCGCCACCGAGGTGCCGGCGCAGGGGGCGGCGCTGGGACGGGGAGCGTGTGAGGTGAGCGCCGCGCTCGGCGCGCGGCTGCAGCTCCCGGACGGAGCAATCGCCGCCCTCGATGAGGTGTATGAGCGCTATGACGGCCACGGCTTCCCAGCCGGTCGTGCGGGCGACGACCTGACCGTCGCCGTCCGCGTCGTACAGGTTGCCGAGCAGGCCGTGATGGCCCACTCCGAGGGTGGGCAGGCGGCGGCGGTTCACGAAGTCAATCGACGCGCTGGAGGCCATCTCGATCCCGACATCTGCGCGAGCTTCACGGCGAACGTCGAGCCGATACTCGGCGCGCTCGAGGCGTCCGACATGCTGGCTGCGGCGGTCGCCGCCGAGCCACCGCCGGCGATCACCGCGCCCGCGGGCAACCTGGACCGCGTCTGCTCGGCGTTCGCGAGCTTTGCAGACCTGAAAGGCAGGTTCCTCCTTGGTCATTCCGCGCACGTCGCCGGGCTCGCGGACGGCGCTGCCTCCGTGCTCGCATGTGACGAGGAGGTCCGGACCACCGTGCGTGCCGCCGCGCTGCTCCTCGACATTGGGCGCGTGGGCGTCTCGAGCACGGTCTGGGATCGCGCGAGCGCGCTGGGGCCGGTCGAGTGGGAGCGCGTGCGGCTGCACTCCTACTGGACCGAGCGCATCCTCATGCGCTGTCCCGCCCTCGAGCGCTTCGGACGCCTCGCCTCCGCTCACCACGAGCGTCTGGACGGCAGCGGCTATCACCGCGCCGCGCGGGGCAGCGAGCTGTCGAGCGGGGAGCGGCTGCTCGCGTGCGCGGACGTGCTCGCGGCGATGACGGAGACACGCCCGTACCGGGAGGCGCACTCGCTCTCGGACGCCGCTCGCGCGCTGGAGGACGAGGTCCGCGCGGGACGCCTCGACGCCGAGGCGGTGGGCGCCGTCGTCGAGGCCGCCGGGCTGCCGCGCCGGCGAACCGCGTGGCCGAACGACCTAACCGACCGCGAGGTCGAGGTGCTGCGCGTGCTCGCCCGAGGACTCCGGAATCGGGAGATCGCCGAAGCCCTGGTGCTCTCGCCGCGCACCGTCCAGCACCATCTCGCTAGCGTTTACGACAAGATCAATCTCCGCACCCGCGCCGGGGCCGCGGTGTTTGCGATCGAGCACGGGCTCGTTCCGGCCACGCGCGATAGTTAGGCAATTTGGCCGATGCGCCTGGGTGGCGCCGAGCTGGATGCTGCGCCCTACGAGCACGGGACCGGCCCGGCCCGAAACATTAAGGAGGCTCGATGTCCGCCGACAACGAGGCGCTCGTGCGCCGCTTCTTCGAAGAGTTCTGCAACGACCGCCGCGCTGAGATCGCCGACGAGCTGATCGCGGCAGACTACGTTGCGCACGGCCCCCAAGCGCCACCAGCGGAAGGCCCCGACGGCGTCCGGGAACGGGTTGGCCTCTACCAGGATGCCGTCGACGGGCACTGGGATGTCCAGGAGCTCATTTCCGCCGGCGATCGCGTGGTCGCGCGCTGGATCGGAACCGGAACCCACCGCGGCGAGCTCATGGGCGTCGACGCGACGGGCAAGTCGATCTCGGTCGAGGCGATCTCGGTGTTTCGCATCGAGAACGGGATGATCGCCGAGGAATGGACGGTCTGGGACGCACTCGGCCTGCTCCAGCAGGTGGGAGCTGTGCCCGCGCCAGCAGCCTGATCGGGCTGGTGACGGGACCGCCTCGGGAGGGTGTAGAAACCGTCGCTCGCTGACTGTGCCCGCCGACCCCGCCGCTATCTTCGACGGCGGTGATGGACGCTCGCGAGGCGCTGCACAACTACTTCGGCTTCGAGGACTTCCGGCCCGGCCAGGCCGAGGCGGTCGCCGCCGCGCTCGCGGACCGCGACGCGCTCGTCGTCATGCCTACCGGATCGGGCAAGTCGCTGTGCTACCAGCTACCCGCGCTCATGCGCGAGGACCTCACCATCGTGGTCTCGCCGCTGGTGTCGCTGATGCAGGATCAGGTGGAGGCGCTCGGGCGGATCGCTCCTCTCCAGGTCGAGATGATCAACGCCCAGCGCGGCGGCGCGGCGAACGCGCGGACGCTCCAGCGGGTGGCGCAAGGCCAGGTGAGCCTCCTCTATCTCGCCCCCGAGCGCTTCGCCTCTCCCGGTTTCGTGCGCGCGCTCTCGGAGGCACGCATCGGCCTGTTCGTGGTCGACGAGGCCCATTGCGTCTCGCAATGGGGGCACGACTTCCGGCCCGAGTACTTCCGTCTCGCCGACGCCGCCCGCCACCTCGGAGCACGCGCGATCATGGCGCTGACCGCGACGGCGACGCCGCCGGTCGCGGTCGATATCGCCCGGCGCCTACGGCTGCGCGACCCGGTCAGCGTCACCACCGGCTTTGACCGCCCGGGTCTAAGTTTCGCCGTGGTGTCGTGTGCGACGGACACGGACCGGCGGCGACGGCTCGTGGCGGCGCTGGGCGTGGATTGGGCGCTGCCGGCGATCGTGTATGCGGGGACGCGCAGCGCGTGCGAGTCGGTGGCGTCGGTGGTCCGCTCCGGCCTCGGGCTCGGCGCGGCGGACGTCGTCGTCTACCACGCGGGACTCGACCGCGAGCGCCGGGCCTCGACGCAGCGGCGCTTCATGAGCGGCGAGGCGCGGATCGTGGTGGCCACCAACGCCTTCGGCATGGGCGTGGACAAGGCCGATGTCCGCACCGTCTGCCACACCTCGGTGCCCCAGTCGCTCGAGGCCTACTACCAGGAGGCGGGGCGCGCGGGGCGCGACGGGAAGCCAGCGCGCTGCCTGCTCTTCAGCGCGCAAAAGGACAAGGGGCTTCACGTCTTCTTCATCGAGCGCGCGCGGGTGGCCGACTGGGCCTTCGAGCGCGTCTGGCGACGGCTACGGAGCGGGGGCCAGAACGGTCGCTATGACATCTCGCTCGCCGAGGTGGCCGCGGTCGCCGGAAGCGACGGTCGCGGCGACGAGGATCAGGCCCGCGCGATCCTCGGCCACCTCGTCCGCGCCGAGGTGATCGAGCCTGCTCCCGCGCCCCCCGACCGCGCGGCGGGGCGGTTGCGCGCCGACTGGGACCGTCGCGCCTACGCGGCCAGCCGCTCCTCGGCCAACGACGCGGAACGTATCCGCTGGCGCCACTACCGCGCCGTGTGGGAGTTCGTCGAGCGCAAGGGCTGCCGGCGCACCGCGATGCTCCGCCACTTCGGCGACCACGCCGAGCCCTCGCCCTCGGTGCCGTGCTGCGATGTCTGCGCACCGGATCTCGTGCTCCCGCCCGTGCCCGGGGGCGCGCGGGCTTCGGGCTCGCGGGTCGCGGGTTCGGGCCGTCGGTCGGCTTCGGGCGGTCGGTCGGCTTCCGGGGCCCCTGTGGCCGCGCTCGCGCTCGACGTGGCGCCGGAGCTCGAGGAGGCCATCCTCGAGGTCGTGCGAACGGCGGATCCCCCCGTGGGTCGTACCCGGGCCGTCGAGATCCTTCGCGGCGGTCGCTCGAAGGTCATCGCCGAGTATTCCTACGACGCCATGGGCGAGTACGGCACCTTTGCGCACCTGCACGCCGCCGATGTCCTGGGCCGCGTCGACGCGATGCTCCAGTCCGGCTCGCTGCGCTCGACGGGCGGGCGCTTTCCCAAGCTGAAGGCTGCATGAGGATCGAAGTGATCCGGCCGACGTCCCACCAGGCGAACGCGGGCCGATGATGAGGATCGCCGTCCTCGTCTCGGGAACGGGAACGAACCTCCAGGCGTTGCTCGACGAAGTGCACGGCCGCGACGGGAACGCCGTCGTCGCCGTGGCCTCGAACCGGACCGACTCGATGGCGCTCGACCGCGCGTCGGCGGCCGGCGTGGCCACGGCCGTGTTTCCCGTGCAGGAGTATGCGGGGCGCGGCGAGCGCGACCGGGAGATCGCCGACTGGCTCGAGGCCCGCGGCGCCGAGCTCATCGTCCTCGCTGGCTACATGCAGCTGCTGAGCGACGACTTCCTGAGCCGCTTCCCCAACCGCGTGATCAACGTCCATCCCGCCCTACTCCCGGCCTTCCCGGGGATCCACGCGGTCCAGCAGGCGCTCGACTACGGGGTCAAGGTGTATGGAGTCACCGTGCACTTCGTCGACGGGGGCGTGGACACCGGGCCAGTAATCCTCCAGCGCGCGATCGAGCTCCCCGATGCCCGCGACGCCGATCACGTGCGCGAGCTCCTGCGCCCGATCGAGCACGCGCTCCTCCGTGAGGCGGTCCGCTTGATCGCGCGCGGGGCGGTGACTTTCGATCCCGCCAATTCGCATCGGGTCATCGTCGGTCGGTAGAGTCGAGAGCAGATGAACGAGGGAACCGAGCTGAGGACCACGGCGCGTCCGGTCGGCGCCGGTGAGGTACGGGTCGCGAGGGCGCTCCTCTCCGTCTCCGACAAGACGGGGATCGTCGAGTTCGCCCGCGGGCTGGCCGAGCTGGGCATCGAGATGGTCTCGACCGGCGGCACGGCCCGCACGCTCGCCGAGGGGGGCGTGCCGCCGCGCACGATCTCCGACTTCACCGGCTTCCCCGAGATCATGGACGGCCGCATCAAGACGCTCCACCCGAAGCTCTATGCAGGTCTCCTCGCCGTCCGCGACGACGCCTCGCACATGAATGCGGCTGAGGAGCACGACGTCGAATTCGTTGACCTCGTATGCGTGAACCTTTATCCGTTCGAGCGCACCGCCGGCCGCCGAGGCGCCACCGAGGCCGAGGTGATCGAGAACATCGATATCGGCGGCCCGGCGATGATCCGCGCCGCGGCCAAGAACTTCGCCTTCGCCGCGCCGGTCGTCAGTCCGGAGAGCTACGACGCCGTCCTCGCCGAGCTCCGCGAGTTCAGCGGGCGCCTCTCGCTTACCACCCGAGAGAGCCTGGCCGCGGAGGCGTTCGCCTACACCGCCCGTTACGACACGGCGATCACGCGCTGGTTCCAGGAGAAGCGCGAGGACTTCCCGTCCCTGTTCGTGCGCGCATACGAGAAGGAGCTCGACCTTCCCTACGGCGAGAACCCCCATCAGCGTGCTGCCTACTACTCGCAGGTCGGGGCGCGCGTCCACGTGCTCTCGATGATCAGCCAGCTCGGCGGCAAGGAGCTCTCGTTCAACAATCTCCTCGACCTCGACTCGGCCCGCCTCCTCCTGGGTGAGTTCCAGATCCCTGCCTGCGTGATCGTCAAGCACAACAACCCATGCGGCACCGCGGTCGCCTCGAACGTCCAAGCGGCCTACGAGCGCGCCTTCGCCTGTGATCCGATGTCCGCCTTCGGCGGGATTGTGTGCATGAACGGGCCCGTCGATCGGGAGCTCGCCGAGCAGCTCGTGAAGCAATTCATCGAGGTTCTCTTCGCTCCCGCCTACACCGACGACGCGCTCGAGCTGCTGTCCGAGAAGCGCCCGAACATGCGCATCCTCCGCGACCAGGAGCGGCGCTCGTCCGCCGTGCTCGAGCCCGCGATGCGCCAGGTCATCGGTGGGATGCTCGTCCAGGACCGCGACCTCGAGGACGCCGGCGAGACCCACGTGGTGACCAAGCGCCGTCCCACCGAGGCCGAACGCCAGGAGCTCGCCTTCGCCTGGAAGGTGTGCAAGCACGTCCGCTCCAACGCGATCGTCCTGACCAAGGATCTGGCCACCGTCGGCGTCGGCGCCGGTCAGATGAGCCGCGTCGATTCCGTCCGCCTCGCGATCGAGAAGGCGCGCACTGATCTCCACGGCTCGGTCATGGCGTCGGACGCCTACTTCCCGTTCCCGGACGGCCCCCAGCTCGCGATCGAGGCGGGAATCACCGCAGTCATCCAGCCCAGTGGCTCCGTCCGCGATCCCGAGGTAGTCGAGGCGGCCAACAGCGCGGGCATCGCGATGGTGTTCACGAGCCGGCGCCACTTCAAGCATTGACCGAGATCAAGCGACTCGCCGGCGACCCTCCCTCACCGTGGGAGGGCGAGTATGGCTTCAGTCGGATCGTCTGTACCGGCCAGCTCGCCATCTTCGGCGGTACCACCTCGGTTGACGGCAACGGTGTCGTGATCGGGCGCACGCCCTACGAGCAGGCGGTCGAGATCTTCGGCAAGCTCGGGCATGAGCTCTCGCGCGTCGGCGCGCGCGTCGAGGACGTGGTGATGACGCGGATCTACGTCACCGACATCTCGCGCGCGGACGAGGTGGGCCGGGCCTACAGCGAGTTCTTCGGAGCAGTGCGACCGGTGATGACGTTCGTCGAGGTGAGCGCCCTGATCGACCCCCGCATGCTCGTCGAAGTCGAGCTGATGGCACAGCTGGCGGGCGTGGCCTGAGCGGTGTGGGAGCGCCGGGCGGGCCGGGGCGCGGGCGGGGTCTGGGCGGCCGGCGGGCTGTCGCGCCAGTACGTGAAGCTGTGTGACGTCGCCGACTTCGACGACCCGGAGTTCCTCGCCATGGTCAGCGAGATCCTCCCCGAGCGCGATGCGCGCGTTCACATCGAACGCAAGGCATGGGAGCTGTCCATGCTCGCGCTCCTCCTGCGCGACGTCGGCAGGCTCCACGACGGGACCGAGGCGCTGGCGGTGGGGGCTGGGGATGAGCGGATTGTGTTCTGGCTCGCCAACCGCGTGGGGCGCACGGTCGCGACCGACATCTACGGGTCCGGGAGCTTCGCCGAGCGCGAGGCCCTCGCCTCCATGCTTACCGACCCCGCGGCGCACGCGCCCTTCCCCTACCGCGAGGACAGGCTCGAGGTTGTCTACATGGACGGCCGCGAGCTCGCCTTCCCCGACGCGAGCTTCGACGTCGTCTTCTCCGTCTCGTCGATCGAGCACTTCGGCGGGCCGGGGGACATCGCGCGCGGGGCGCGAGAGATCGGGCGCGTCCTGCGCCCGGGCGGCCACGCCGTGATCATCACCGAGTGCTTCGTGCATCGCAGTGTGCTGAGCGCAGCGCCTGTCGACTTCGGTGTGCGCGTGGCGTCGCTCGGCCGTTTGCGACGCCAGGCGACCCCGCGCCGGCGCGCGGGAGTGGATGTGTTGACGGCGCGAGAGCTCGAGCGCTGGATCGTCAGGCCGTCGGGCCTTACGCTGCTGCAGCCGCTCGACCGATCGATGTCGGCGCGCAGCTATGAGAACGTCACGCGGCTGCGGGCAGGGCGCGAGCCCGAGCCCGCGACCGGAAGCTTCTACCCGCACGTGCTACTCGAGTTCCGGCGGTCGGTGTTCACGTCGGTGTGCCTGGTGATGGAGAAGGGGGGGTAGGGAGCGGACGACACCGGCCCCTAGCCAACGGCGGGCGCGGGGCGGCCCGCGGCGCGGCGGTCGGCGGTCGGCGCGGGGCGATTGAGGCGGCGCGGGGCGATTGAGGCGGCGCGGTTCCAGAGTCGTCACACGCGTCGCCTGCACGTTACTTTTCGCGGCAAGGCTCCGGGGCCGGTGGTCTGTAGTGAAATACCCCTGTTTACGGGATTCGCCGTTTTCGGGTGCATCAGGGTATTTCAGCCCCGGCGGGTGGCGAAGCCCCGCCATGATGACTTAACGGACGTCACGCGTCCGTTAAGTCA
>JALYZL010000351.1 GCA_030948875.1 Actinomycetota bacterium | reverse complement strand
CCGGCGTACGGCGCGGCGGTCGAGGACTGGCGGGCGCGGCGGGCCGAGGTGTGGGAGCGGGTGATCGAGCAAGAGCTGGCGCCCGAGGGCTGCGGCGCCTTCCTGGTGTGGGGGGACCCGTCACTGTATGACAGCACGATCGCGGTGCTGGATGAGGTGCTGGCGCAGGGGCGAACCCAGTTCGAGCTCGAGGTGGTGCCCGGGATCAGCAGCGTCCAGGCGCTCACCGCTCGGCACCGAATCCCGCTCAACCGGGTCGGGGGCGCCGTCATGGTGACGACCGGGCGCCTGCTCGCCGAGCACGGCCTTCCCGCCGGCGTCGACGACGTCGTCGTGATGCTCGACGCCCACTGCTCGTTCCGTCGCGTGGACGCCGAGGGCGTCGAGATCTACTGGGGCGCCTATCTCGGGACCGAGGACGAGATCCTCGTCGCGGGGCCGCTGGGCGACGTCGCTGCCGAGATCGAGGCCCGGCGAGCCCGTGCCCGCGAGCGCAAGGGCTGGATCATGGACTGCTACCTGCTGCGCCGTCAGCGCGCCCTCGTGGTGGAGTAGAGGTGGCTGTCGCGGAACCCCTCGGCGGCGAGCGCGGGACCGACGACGATCGTCGCGGTACGCCTGATTCCCGCCGCCTGCACATCGGCCGCGATGCTCGCCAGCGTCCCCCGCACGACGAGCTCGTCGGGGAGGCTCGCCCGCGCCACGACCGCCGCCGGGCAGCTCTCGCCGTACGCGGCGGTGAGCGTAGCCGCGAGCTCCTCGATCGCCTGCACTCCGAGGTGGATAACCAGCGTCGCGCGGTGCGAGGCGAGCGCCCCGAGATCCTCGCCGGGCGGCATCGCCGAGGCGTTGCGGCTGTGGCGGGTGAGGATCACCGTCTGGGTGACCTCGGGGATCGTCAGCTCGCGGCGCAGTGCAGCGGCGGCCGCCGCGAAGGCGGGGACCCCCGGCGTCAGGTCCCACGGGATCCCGAGCGCGTCGAGCCGTCGGGCCTGCTCGGCGACCGCGCTGTAGATCGACAGGTCGCCGGACTGCAGCCGCGCAACGTCGTCGCCCCGCTCGTGGGCGCCGGCCAGCTCGCAGATGATCGCCTCGAGGTCGAGGTGCTGGGTGTCGATGAGCCGTGCGCCTGACGGCGCGTGCTCGAGCACCTCGGGCGGAACGAGGGCGCCCGCGTAGACGGACACGGGGCACGCAGCGATCAGCCGCTGGGCGCGCACGGTGATCAGGTCGGGCGCCCCAGGCCCGGCTCCGATGAAGTGGATGGTCACGATGGCTTCCAAGCCCGCTCGCGTGCCATGCACGCCCACTGCACCACCGGCATCTGCGCCCGCCAGCCGGTGAAGCCGCCGATCGGCTCGGCGTGCGCGACCTCGATCCGGGCCAGCTCGCCGCCGTGGGCGGAGCGAGCGGCCGCAAGCACCTGCTCGCCCTCGAGCGTGACGGCGTTGGCGACGATCCGGCCCCCGGGGCGCAGCGCCTCCCAGCAGCGGGCGAGCAGGCCGGGCGCAGTCAGGCCGCCGCCGATGAACACGGCGTCCGGTGGCGGTAGATGCTCCAGCGTCTCCGGGGCGTCACCTGTCACGACCGCGAGCGACGGCACGCCGAGCCTGCCCGCATTGCGTCCGATGCGCTCCGCGCGGTCCTGGCGGCGCTCGATCGCGATCGCCCGCGCCGAGGGCTCGGCCCGCAGCCACTCGATCGCCACCGAGCCGCTCCCGGCGCCCACGTCCCACAGGAGCGCGCCCGGAGCCGGCGCGAGCGCCGCGAGCGTCGCGGCGCGCACGTGGCGCTTGGTCAGCTGGCCGTCGCTCTCGAACGCGTCGTCGGGCAGTCCGGGGATGAGGGGAAGCAGAGGCGTGCCGGGACCGGCGGCACACTCGATCGCCACCAGGTGCAGGGGGTCGGCGCGCCCCTCGCCCCAACCCTCCGCGGTCGACTCCGTTGCTCGTTCGGCCGGCCCGCCGAGCTGCTCCAGAACCACGAACCGGCTGGGGCCGTAGCCGCGCTCGCACAGCACCCGCGCGACCGCGGCGGCTCCATCCTCTCCGGTCACGTAGGCGATCACCCGCCGGCGAGGCTGGAGCACGCGCGCCACGACTTCGGGCGAGCGTGCCACGGCGCTCACGAGCTCGGCCTCGGCCGCCGGCCAGCCCAGGCGCGCGCACGCCAGCGAGAACGCCGACGGCGCTGCCAACACCTCGATCCGCTCGGGGCCGAGACGGCGCGCCAGCGTCGCGCCGATCCCGTGGAGCATCGGGTCGCCGCTGGCGAGCACGCACACCCGCCCGTTCCCCCGCCGCGCGAGCTCGTCGAGGAGCGGATCGAGGGGGGAGGGCCAGGCTCGCGCGGGTGGCGCGTCGTTGGGAAGCAGCTCGAGTTGGCGGCGCGAGCCGATCACCTCGTCGGCGCCGAGGATGGCGGCGCGCGCGGCCTCGCCCAGCCCGGCCCAGCCGTCGGCGCCGATCCCGACCACCGTGATCACGTCATCGGACATGCCCGGAGTGTCCCAGGCACGGCCGAACGCGGGCTTCAGTGATTGTGCGGAGCTTTCAGGTGGATGATCGCTTCATAGGGTCGCCGAGCGCGATCGCCCGGCCGGCGACCACGAAATCGACCCGCTCGGCCGCCGTCGAAAGCTGCTGGACGCAGTCGCCGAGCAGATCGAGCCAGGCTCGTGACTCCGCGTCGGCCGGCAGCACGCCCTGTCCGGCCTCCTCGGCGACCACGATCAGCTCGCTGTGCCCCGCCGCCTCGATCAGTCCCTCGACCTGACGGCGTACGTGCTCGGCCCCTGCCCGAGCACGGTAGAGGACCCCGGCGATCCACACGCCGAGCCCGTCGACGAGCGAGACGCCTTCCCCGGCCAGCGCCCCGACCAGGTCGTCGTCTGCCTGTGCCGTGGTCCAACCCGCGGGCCGTCGCGCGGCGTGCGCGGTGACGCGCGCGGCCATCGACGGATCGGAGGCGTCGGCGGTCGCCACGTAGCGCACGGGCAGGCCGGTGGCGTGGGCAAGTCGCTCCGCGTGCAGGCTCTTGCCCGAGCGCGTCCCACCGATTACGAGGGTCAGGGTCAAGCCCGTACCACCGG
>JALYZL010000328.1 GCA_030948875.1 Actinomycetota bacterium | reverse complement strand
GGCACGTCCTCCCGAGATGGCCTGGGTCGAGTCAGTCTCGGCTTCCTTCCGGGCCCGCCACGACTCGCGGGACGCCGACGACGCCGACCGCGTCCTGCACGCACTCGAGCTGACGCGCGACCGCCTCGAGCGCGTGTTCCCGCGCACCGTGGGCGAGATCACCGTCGTCCTCCACACCTCCACGCTCGGGGTCTCGCTCACCAACCCGCTGCTCCCGCTCGGCTGGCTCGCTACCGATCCCGCGGCGCGGCGCTACGTCAGCGGGTGGGCGGGCGCCAACGAGATCCATGTGCTTTCGCCGGCGGCCTTGAGCGCGCGCGCATCGAATGTCTCGGGGTCACGCGAGATGCTCGCCAAGGTCCCGGCGGCGCTTTACACCCGCCGCGTGATCTACGAGAACAACCATGATCTGCCGCGCCGCCTGACTCCCCGCCGCGTTGCGCTCGAGCTCCGCTGGGCGTGGCTCCTGGAAGGCGCCGCCCGGTGGTTCGCCGGCCAGACCGAGCATGCCCGTCCCGCCATCGCGCGGCGGCTCCACGACGGGGGCCGGCCATCGTTTCCCCCCGGCCTGCGTGACGCACCGCTGCTCGGCGGTACGGTGATCGACCTCCTCGTGCGCGAGGAGGGCGAGCAGCGCGCCGTCCAGCTCGCGTGCCGGCTGCACCCGCAGGGCTCGCGCGCCGCCCTCAGCAAGGCCTTCCGCGGCCGGGCTCTGGTCCACACCGAGGGAGCGTGGCGCTCCCATCTGGCGCGGATGGCCGGCGGGCGCTGAGCGCCTCAGGCCGCCTTGCCCGCGCCGATCGCGAAGTCGCCCGCTCGGCGCGGTCCCGCCGTCTTGCGTCCGAGCGCGTGGGCCTGCTTGCCGATCAGCACGTGGACGACCTGGATCCGGCGTTCCGCGAAGCCGGCTTCGCTGTAGCCGAGGTACATCCGCCACAGTCGGCGGAAACGACCGTCGTAGCCGAGATCCTCGAGCCGAGCGGTCGCCGCCTCGAAGCGCTCGCGCCAGCAGCGCAGGGTGCGCACGTAGTGCGGCGTGATGTCTTCGACCTCGACGGTGCGCAGAGCACCGGTGCGCGTGACGCAGCGCCGGATGACCTCGAGCGAGGGCAGGCAGCCGCCGGGGAAGATCAGATCCTTCATGAAGCTGCGACCGTCTTTCTCCACCTCGTAGGCGCTGTGATCGATGGTGATCGCCTGCAGGAGCATCGCCCCGTTCGCCTTCAGGAGCTGTGCGCAGCGGCGGAAGTAGGTGTCGAAGTAGCGCCAGCCGACCGCCTCGATCATCTCGATCGACACGAGCTTGTCGTAGGAGCCGGTCAGGTTCCGATAGTCCTCGAGCAGCACGGTGACGCGATCCTCGAGCCCCGCTTCGCGCACACGCTGGATGGCAAGGTCGTACTGCTCGCGAGAGATCGTGGTCGTGGTCACGCGACAGCCGTACCGACCCGCCGCATGGACGGCGAGTCCGCCCCATCCGGTCCCGATCTCCAGCAGGTGATCCTGGGAACCGAGCTCGAGCTTGCGACACACGCGGTCGAGCTTGGCCACCGACGCCTCGAGGAGCGTGGCCTCGGGCGAGGGGAAGTAGGCCGAGGAATACATCATCGTCTCGTCGAGAAAGGTGGCGAAGAGGTCGTTGCCGAGGTCGTAGTGGGCGGCGATCTGCCGGCGGCTGCGCCGGATCGTGGGGGCATGCACCCGCCGGGTGAGCCGCTGGATCGGGAGCCTGACGGGCGCGAGGCGGGCGCGCAGCCGGTCGAGGGCGGCCACGTTGCGCGCGGCGATCCTCGTGAGCACTACAAGGTCGTCGCACTCCCACATTCCGTCCGCGTAGGAGGAGGCCATCCCGTAGCTGCCGCGCAGCCACTCCCGCCACGCCCGCGGATCGCGGACCGTGACCGTGGTAGCGAGCGAGGAGGGCTCGCCGAACTTGAACGTCTGCCCGCCGGGCGCCACCACCGTGAGCTGGCCACCACGGAGCCGGCGGAGCAGGCGGACGGCGATGGCGCGGGCGATCGTCGCGCTCATCGCGTCGCCTCCCGCGGATGCGCCTGCACGGGGATGCCCTTGAGCTTCAGGCGCAGCGCCTGCGCGTATATCGCCACGCTCGCCTTCATCGACATCGGCGCTCCACCGAGAAGCAGGCCCGCGAGCGAGCGCCGGTTCAGGGGCCGACGCTCGAGGGCGAGCGTGGCCTTGAACTCGCGCCGCCCTTCGCGGTCGGCGCCGATGGAGACGTCGAGCCGCTCGCCCGGCGGGCTCATCCGCAGCTCATACTCGTAGTCGAGCGAGTAGAACGGCGAGACGTGCAGTTCCTTGGCGTGCCGGCTCGTGAGCTCCCGGGAGACATAGGCGTGGCGCTCGCCCCATGGCGTGTTCGTCACCTCGGCGACGACCGACTGCACCTCCTCACCGCTAGGGTCGAAGCAGTAGTAGAAGCTCACGGGGTTGAAGCAGTGGCCAAAGCACCGCGGCATCGTGAGCACGCGCACGGGGCCCTCGGGCCGGTAGCCGGTGCGCTCGGCGACGAGCCGGCCGATCGCCTCGTCGAGGGGAAGGCCCGGGTCGCCGTGGTAGTCCGAGCGCCGGAACCAGCCGAGCGCCGGCCGCCGCGCCGACCACAGCGGATGCCCGTCGAACAGCTCGGGCAGCTCGCCGAGGTCGAGGTACATCATCGCCACCCTGTAGGAGAACGCGTGCTCGCGCGGTTCGGCGCGGCGGTGGGCGACGACGCCCTCGTAGATGGCGCTCGCCGGCTCGCGTCCGCGGTCTCCACGAGTTCGCCGCCAAGTGACCGCGAAGCGGTCGCCCGCCTCGGAAGCGAGGACGAAGTCCTCGCCGCTCACAGCCGGGCCCCGAGGGCGGTGCACGTCTGCATCGCGCTCACCACCCCGTCCTCATGGAAGCCCCAGCCCCAGTACGCGCCGCAGTAGTGAATCCGGTCGACGCCGTCTATCTCCACGCGGCGGCGCTGGGCGCTCATCCCCGCTGACGTGTAGACGGGATGGGAGTAGTTCCAGCTCCCGAGGACCCGTGAGGGCTCGATCCGGTCGGTCAGGTTCAGGGTCACGCACAGCTCCTCCGGCGAGTCCAGGCTCTGGAGCCGGTTCATGTGGTACGTGACGCTGGACGCCGCGCTCCCGGTATCGAGGTGGTAGTTCCAGCTCGCCCAGGCGCGGCGGCGGCGCGGCAGCAGGCGGCGATCGGTATGGAGCACGACCTCGTTGCGCTGGTAGGGGATGGCGCCGAGGATCTCGCGCTCATGGTCGCTCGGATCGGTGAGCATCGCCAGCGCCTGATCGGAGTGGGTGGCGATGACCACGCGATCGAAGCGCCGCGGCTCCTGCCCACGAGCCGTCACCTCCACGTGGTCACCGACCCGGGAGATCGCCGTCACGGGCCGGGAGAGGAGGATGCGCTCGGTGAACGGCGCCGTGAGCGGTTCGACATAGCGGTGCGAGCCGCCCGCGACCGTGCGCCACTTGGGCCTATTACCGAGGCCGAGCATCCCGTGGTTCTCGAAGAACTGGGCCAGGAAGCGAGCCGGGAAGCTCCACAGCTGGCGGGGATCGGCCGACCACACGGCGGCCGCCTGGGGTACGATCAGCTTCTCCACGAACTCGCGCGAGTAGGCGCGCTGCTCGAGGTAGTCGCGCAGCGACGGGCCGTCGCCCTCGGAGCTCAGCAGCTCCCGCGCGTCGCGCTGGAAGCGACGGACGTCGGCGAGCATGCGCAGGAAGGGGGGCGAGGTGAGGTGGCGCGGATTGGCGAAGAGCCCGGCGAGCGAGGTCGAGCTGTACTCGAAGTCGCGGCCGTCGGAGACGCTGAAGCTCATGTTGCTCGCCTGCGTGGGTACTCCGAGCTTCCCCAGCAGCCGTTCGAAGTTCGGGTAGTTGCGATCGTTCATGACGATGAAGCCGGTATCCACATCGTGGGTCGCGTCCCCCGCATACACCCGAACGGTGTGCGTGTGGCCGCCGATCCAGTCGGCCGCCTCGAACACCGAAACGTCATGTTCACGGTGCAGCAGATAGGCGGCCACGAGGCCCGACACCCCGGCTCCGACGATGGCAATTCTCATGGCGTGGGTGTATACGCACACCCCGCGCCGGTGGTTCAACGAGCGCCTAGCATGACGGCATGCGCGAGGTCACCACGAGCGACCGCTGGCCCGAGTCGGAGGCCGACACCTTCAGGGCGTGTCTGGCCACCATCCTCGAGCTCGCGGTCGATGCCGTGCCGGAGCCCGAGGGCGACGAGGACGTCGCCGGGCGGAGCGTCATGCGCTGGCTCGGAGGCCTCGGGCTCGGCCTCGTCCCGGTCCTCGACCCCGGGGCCTTCGCCTGGGCCGGCCCGTGGATCGCTCGGGTCATACCGGCCGGCGAGTGGCCACGCCGGGCCGTCGTCATGTACGGCGTTCCCTCGGGCGTCGCCTGGGACCCGTCAGGGGTGACGGCCGGCGAAGGCTGGCGGATCGAGGACGGCTTCGCAGTCGGGGCGACGACCGGCGAACGCTGGCGGATCGAGGACGGCTTCGTCGTCGCCGCGCTCGACATCGCGCTCGCCCGGCCCGCCCTCGCGGCTGCTCCCATCGCCGCCGGAACCGTCGAGACGATCTTCCTCGCCTCGACGGCGGGCGTGCCGCCGCAGCCGGTCACGGAGGCCCGCGCCCTGGCGGGCCGTGGCCTCGAAGGCGATCGTCACACCACCGGGAAGGGCACGTTCCCCTCGGGCGTCCCGGGCAGCGCTTTGACCCTGATCGAGGCCGAGGTGTGCGAGTCCTTCGTGCCCCCGCTCGCGGCCGGCGAGCACCGCCGCAACGTCATCACCCGCGGCATCGATCTGAACGCCCTCGTCGGCCACGAGTTCGCGATCGGCACGGTCCGCTGCCGCGGGATGCGTCTCTGCGAGCCGTGCACCGTCCTCCAGGGGTACGCGGCGCGTGCTGTCCTGCGACCGCTCGTGCACCGCGGCGGCCTGCGCGCCGACGTCCTCACGGACGGCTTGATCCGGGTCGGAGATCGGGTGCAGGCCGGTGAGCTGCTCGAGCGGCGGTGAGGCCGGCGCCTCAGCCCGCCCGCGGCTTGCGACGAATCGCAAACAGAGGTGCGCCGCACTCGGGGCAGTAGCCCTCCCAACCCGGCCGGCCGTTGGGCAGGGTTATCTCCTGCGCATCGGCGATGGTGACCCGCGCGCCGCACACGCAGCGCCCCTGCGGACCGGGATCCGGTGTCCGTGGGTCGTTCGGCTCGGCCATGGCCGACGAGCATAGTGACGGGGGGCCGAGGCTGGCCCTGGGGGCCTCCAGGCCGCCGCGTCTGCGCCGACACGTGACGCTCCTGTCACCCGCCCGTGACGATTTCCTACCGCCCCCCACACCCACAC
>JALYZL010000309.1 GCA_030948875.1 Actinomycetota bacterium | reverse complement strand
GCGCCGGCTTGAGGATCGAGGCGGCGTCGATCGCCCCCTCGGCGGCACCCGCGCCGACGAGGTTGTGCAGCTCGTCGATGAACAGGATGATGTCGCCGCGCTGGGTGATCTCCTTCATCACCTTCTTGAGACGCTCTTCGAACTCACCCCGGTACTTGGAGCCGGCGACGAGCGCGGCCAGATCCAACGTGTAGATCTGCTTGCCCTTGAGCAGCTCGGGAACATCGGAATTGGTGATCCGCTGAGCCAGGCCCTCGACCACGGCGGTCTTGCCGACGCCCGGTTCGCCGACCAGAACGGGGTTGTTCTTGGTGCGACGCGAGAGGATCTGCATGATTCGTTCAATTTCGGTCTCGCGACCCACCACGGGGTCGAGCTTGCCCTCGGAGGCGAGCTTGGTCAGATTGCGGCCGAACTGGTCCAGCAGCTTGGAGGACTTCTTGCCCTCGCCGGTGCCGGAGGCGCCCTGAGCGCCCGCGCCCGAGCCGCGCTGGCGGCTGCCCGGACCGGAGAGCATCCGGATCACCTCGTTGCGGATCTTCTCCGAATCGGCGTCGAAGTCGAGCAGGATACGGGCGGCGACGCCCTCGTTCTCGCGCACCAGACCAAGCAGAATGTGCTCGGTGCCGATGTAGTTATGACCCAGGCTCAACGCCTCGCGCAACGCGAGCTCGAGCACCTTCTTGGCCCGCGGCGTGAACGGGATCTGCCCGGACGTGACCTCCTCACCGGATCCGACGATCCGGACGACCTGAGCGCGCACACGCTCGACGGTGATGTCGAGAGACTCGAGCACACGAGCCGCGAGGCCCTCCTCCTCACGGAGCAGCCCGAGCAGGATGTGCTCGGTTCCGATGTAGTTGTGCTTGAGGGTCCGCGCCTCTTCCTGGGCCAGGACGACCACCTGGCGCGCTCGCTCGGTGAATTTCTCGAACACTCCACAGAGCATCCCATCAGTCGGGGGTGCTGGCAAGCGCATCACGGCCACCGTCATCCGGTTAGGATCGCCCCGTGACTCAGTGGGTGTATGACTTCGCCGACGGCTCGCGGGAGATGCGGGAGCTGCTCGGCGGCAAGGGAGCCAACGTCGCCGAAATGACACGAGTGCTCGGGACCGAGCGGGTGCCTGCCGGCTTCACGATCACCACCGAGGCCTGCGTGGCCTACATGCGCGCCGACCGACAGCCCCCGGAGGGCATGGACGACGAGGTGGCCGCCGCGCTGGAGCGCCTGGAGTCGGCCGCCGGGCGGACGCTCGGAGATTCCTCCGACCCGCTGCTGGTGTCGGTGCGCTCCGGCGCGCGCGAGTCGATGCCGGGGATGCTCGACACCGTGCTCAACCTCGGCCTCAACGACGCTTCGGTGCTCGGGCTGGCGCAGACCACCGACAACGAGCGCTTCGCCTGGGACTCCTATCGCCGCTTCATCCAGATGTTCGGCAACGTCTCACGCGGCATCCCGGGCGAGCGCTTCGAAGATGCCATCAAGCAGTCCAAGTCCGCCCGGGGCGTCACCGACGACACCGAGCTCGACGTCGACGCTCTCCACGAGCTGACCGACACCTTCAAACAGATCTACCGGGATGAGACCAGCGAGGACTTTCCCGAGGATCCGAGCGAGCAGTTGCGGCTGGCGATCCGCGCGGTATTCGACTCGTGGACCGGCGAGCGTGCGGTCGCCTACCGGCGAATGAACCGGATCCCCGACGAATGGGGCACCGCGGTCAACATCCAGCAGATGGTCTTCGGCAACAAGGGCGACAGCTCGGGCTCCGGCGTCGCCTTCTCACGCGACGAGGTCACCGGGGCCCCGGAGCCCAGCGGCGACTTCCTGCCCAACGCCCAGGGCGAAGATGTCGTCTCAGGGGTTCGCACCCCGCGTGACATCGCCGAGATCAAGCAGTGGCTGCCCGAGGTCCACGCCGACCTGCTCGAGATTCTCGCCACGCTCGAGCGCCATTACGAGGACATGCAGGACACGGAGTTCACCGTCGAGGAGGGGCAGCTGTACATGCTCCAGACACGCAACGCCAAGCGGCCCGCTCAGGCCGCCGTGCGCTTTGCGGTGGACGCGGTCTCCGAGGGCCTGCTCTCCCGCGAGCGCGCGATCGCCACGATCGATCCAGGCACCCTCGACGCGCTGCTCCACCCCACCTTTGACCCCGACGCCGACTTCGCGGTGCTCGCCACCGGGGTCGCCGCCTCCCCGGGGGCGGCCAAGGGCGCGATCGTGCTCACCGCCGCCGACGCGGTCACCGCCGCCAAGCAGGGCCGCGACGTCATCCTCGTACGTCCCTTCACCGACGCCGAGGACGTGGCGGGCTTTCACGCCGCCAAGGGCATCCTCACCAGCGAGGGGGGCAAGGCCTCGCATGCCGCGCTCGTCGCCCGCGGGATGGGCCGCCCGGCGGTCGTCGGCGCCGACCAGATCGTCATCGACCTGACGACGAGGACGATCA
>JALYZL010000300.1 GCA_030948875.1 Actinomycetota bacterium | reverse complement strand
GGCTCTCGCCCCGGAATCCGTCGAGCTTGGCGTCGATGGCCAGCAGCGCGTCCGAGGCCGCCTGGTGGGCGAGATCGTCGAGCTCTGCGCCAGCGATGCGGGAGGAGATGTTGCGTCTGTGCAGCTCCGAGCGTGCGATACGCAAGAGCCGCGCGTGCAGGGCACCGAGCGCGGCCTCCCGCTCGGGACCGCGGGCCCCCAGCGCCCCGATCCAGTGGGCAGACTCGGAGTCCAGGGCGGGCGCAGAAATCGACGCGGCCCCGGTGGTCACGTCCGATGGCGTCATCTCCGACGAGCTTACGGAGACTCAAAGCGGCCGCGGGGTTTCGACCTCGGGACGTAAGACTCGGTCCCGCAGCGTTGCAGACGGTCTACCACGCCAATCTTTGGAACCGCTGATGCGCCTGTTGAACCCCGGAGACACCTCCCGTCCGTCACGGTCATGCCAGTTGACGCGGAGCCGCTGCAGCTGCCGCAGGCGTTTCACGGGCATTTCGGTATCGTCCTGTTCTATCGTGGCGTCTGGTGCCCGTACTGCAACGCGCAGCTGCGGTCGTTCCAACGGGCCGGCGAGAAGCTGGCCGAAGCCGACGTCAAGCTCGTCGCCTTGTCGATCGACGACGAGGCCGCCACCCGCGAGCTGGTGACCAAGCACGCGCTCGAGTTTCCCGTTGGACACAGCACGGACGCGCAGGCAATCGCCGCCGCGACGGGCGCGTTTCTGAACCCCGCGCCCGCCTACATCCAGTCCACACAGGGTTTGTCCTGGATCCAGAGGGCCGGGTGATCGTCAGCGTCTACTCAAGCGGAGCGATCGGGCGCCTCGTGCCCGACGACGCGCTCGGCCTGGTCCGATACCGGCGCGAGCACGCGAGCGTCTGATCGGATTGTCGACCCCGCGAACCGGGCGTGACTGAGCTCGAGCTGGCCGATTGGCGCCGCCAGGTCGCCCAGCTGTATGCCGCGGTCCGGGATCAGAGGACCGCGGCGGTGGCGCACCGGCTCTGGCGCGAGGGGCGCGACCGGCTCTTTCGGGAGCACCCTCAGAGCCCGCTGGCGCCGTCGGATCCGGTTCGCGCGTCGGGGCTCCCGTACTGGCCCTACGACCCCGACCTGAGATTCGAGCTGCCGCTCATGCAAGCGCGCGAGCGCCGGGAGCTGTCGCTGGCCAGCGGCGACGACGGCGTGACCTTGTTGCGCCGCATCGGGTTCGTCTTGCTGCCGCCGCCGCTGGAATCGACGCTCGACGTGTGGTGGCTCGATCAGTATGCCGGGGGCCTATTCCTGCCGCTGCGCGACGGCACGGCCGGGAAGAGCAGCTACGGCGGGGGGCGGTATCTGCTCGACACCGCGAAGGGCGCGGATCTTGGCTCCTTCGACGAGACGCTGATCATCGACTTGAACTTCCTCTACCACCCGTCGTGCCGCTACAGCGACGCATGGCAGTGCCCGCTGGCCCCGGAAGGCAACCGGATAGCCGCCGTGGTGCATGCCGGCGAGAGCCTCTGACCCCGAGACGGAGCGTAGCCTGGCCCTCGCCCCCGGGGGTGCGCGTCGGTCCCGGAGAGACCGCCAGAACCGTTCGGTGGACTAAGTGGTCCAATGACCGGTTGATGCAGTAGCGATCACGGCGGCCGAGTCCGTCGACGAAGTCGTGACCGAGGTGGCCGACACGCGACGGTGAGGCGTCACTCGTCCGCGCCGTCCTCTCCGTCGGATTGCGCCGGCGCGAGCCAGCTGGCGAGGTCGGTGAGCGTGTATGCCCCACTCTGGATGGCTCCCCCACCTCGCTCGTGGTAGGGCTTGGCCACATGAAAGGCGCCGGCGGGAAGCACCTCGGTGGCGATCGGCCGCTCCCGGCGGTGGCGCGCTCGGGTCACGGAGGCCAGGGCCAGCTGCATCTGATGGGCATCGTGAACGAACACGGCCGAGCGGTACTGCTCGCCGATGTCGAAGCCCTGATGACCGATCTGGGGTCGAGCCCCAACTCAAGTTGCGCAGCCCGCGTCTGCGCCGATGGCGTGGTCAGGATGCCGGCGCTGCGAGCCAGGTGATTGCGGGGGTAACTGGCGAGGGTGATGTTGCCGTCGGGCACCAGACGCCCCGTTAGAAGACGAGGACTTCCCGGCGGCCGCCGAGACTGGACAGGAGCGAGGTTTCCGCACCGTGGGGATCGAGCAGGGCCGCGTCGGGCAGCTTCGCTCCGAGCGAGATCAACCCCTCGGGTATGACCAAGGCGAGCGCCTCCTGTCCGCGGGTGAGGGCGCTCATGGTCTCGTCCGGCGTCGGCGCCCGCGATGGCCAGGGCCGCAAGGACGAGCCACACGCTCATCTCAGGCGACCGCCAGGACGCGCCAGCCGCAGCCACCACTCCTGCCCCTCGGCGCGCGCGAGGACGAGCATCGCCAGCAGCAGCGCCGGCGCGAGCGTCAGGCTGATGATCTCGCCGTACGCCAACCCGGACACGACGATCGCGCCCACCATGTCGCCGGCGAGCGCGAGCGCGGTGGGGACGAGGAGGCGGCGCGCGGCCAGCAGCAGCCCGCCCAGCAGTTCGAGCGCACCGACCGCGTAGGTGAACGCGTCCGGGGCGGGTAGCCCGTAGAGGCGAAAGGAGGCCAGCTCGGAGGCGTGATCGACGAACTTGCCGGCCCCGAAGACCACGAAGACCGCCGCGGCCGTCCAGCGAATCACAGTCAGCCAGCGCTCGAAGACGAGGGCGCGTCCGCGGGCGTCGTCCACTCGGCGCATCGCGGGCGTCCTCATGTCGCCTCCGCTTCCGGCTCGCGACCGAAGGGCCGACCGAGCGGCGACAGCGGGCGCCCGTCGGAGGGGCAGAAGTTGAGGTCCTTGGGCACGAGCTGATCGCAGGAGGGGCAGAAGCGCAAGTTGTCCTCCGTCCACGGCAACCGCGACGGCGATGGCGCGAGCGGCAGCAGCCGGCCGGTCACCTCCATCGCCAGGTCCGGGTTCACGTCGAAGGTGTGCATCGTCAGTCGACCCCCGAGTCGCGCAGTCGCGCGCGAATGCGCTCGGCGAGGTCCGGTGCCTCGCTGGCGGCGGGCGAGGGAACACCGCCCAGCCGCAGGAGCATGCGCTCGAGCGACCGCAGCACCCCGCGGCACTCCGGGCACTCGGCGACGTGCCGTTGCAGGCGCGCTCGGGCCCTCCTCGCCAGCTCGTCGTCGAGGTAGGGCGACACGTGCTGTGGGGTCCAGCGGTGGTCGCGCCGGAAGCGTAGGCGCTCGGTGAGGATGGACATGGACGCTCTGACCCGGCGAGGGCCGAAAAGGATTCCGGGCTCGGCGCCAGCGTAAGAACCCGGCCGCCGCCGATGCAAACCAAGGCAATGACGGTCACCGAGCCCGAGCTGATCAAGCGCGCCCGCGGTGGCGATGAGGACGCGTTCGGGGAGCTGGTCACCCGGCACGCCGATCGTGTCTACGCAACGCTACGCAGCTTCGGCCTGGACATGAGCGAGGCCGAGGAGGTCGCCCAGGAGGTGTTCCTGCGGGCATGGCGCGGCCTGGAGCAATTCCAGGAGCGCGCACAGTTCTCCACCTGGCTATACCGGATCGCCTTCAACGAGGCCCAGCGCCGACTGTCAAGGCGGGGACCGCCCCCCGTCGAGCCCGTCCCCGACGGCGATGATCCGGTGGCGCTGATTGCCGACCGACCCGACCGCGGTCCAGCCCGCCGAGCCCTCGACAGGGAATTCGAGTTGGTCCTGCGCGACGCGCTGGGCCAGCTTCCGGACGAGTGGCGCGTTGCCGTCGTGCTGCGAGACATGGAGGGCCTCTCGACCGAGGAGGCCGCCGAGGTCACGGGGGTGCGTCAGGCCGCGTTCAAGAGCCGGCTGCATCGCGGCCGGATGCGGCTCCGCACGCTCCTCGAGCCCTACACCGGGCTAGAGGAGCGGTGAGATCGCCGTCAGCGAGCCGCCTGCGGCGCTCGGGGGCGCTCAGCCCGAGGGCGCGCTCGAGGCATGGCGACCCTTCTTTGCCTTGGGGTTCGTGGCTTCAGGCCCGCTCCGGCCGCGCCCGGTTCCCGGTTGACAACGGGATACGGGGCGGGAGTCCGGCGGCGCGGAGGACAGAGCGCGCACGCGCGACCCGACAACAGTTTGGGCACTGTCATGAATCTCAAGGCTGAGGGGGAGCCTGAACCGATCGCCGCTGGGGCGGGTCGTATCCAAGACCACATGCCGATAGAGAGGAACCGAATGCCGAGAGAGACCGCTACCTTCGCCGCCGGATGCTTCTGGGGGGTGGAGGCCGAGTTCCGCGCGCTGAGCGGAGTCACCGGAACGACCGTGGGCTATACGGGCGGGAGCGCCGAGCACCCGACTTACAAGCAGGTCTGCCGCGGACGCACCGGGCACGCCGAAGCCGTGCAGGTCGAGTACGACCCGAGCCGGGTCTCCTACAACGACCTCCTCGCCGTGTTCTGGGCGAGCCACAACCCGACCACCCGCAACCGCCAGGGCTGGGACATCGGCAGTCAGTACCGGTCGGCGATCTTCTTCCACGGCGATGAGCAGAACGCGACGGCGCTCGCCTCGCGCGAAGCTCATCAGCGCGAGATGAAGCGAGCGATCCGTCACCGAAATCGTGCCCGCCGGGCACTTCTGGGCCGCCGAGGAGTACCACCAGCAGTAACTCGAAAAGCGCGGGCAGGCGAGCTGCGCGGTCTCCCTCGACGCCGCTTGACCCGGTGACTTCGACCTTCGAGCGCGACGCGAGCGGCTCGCTGCCGATCGCGTCGTACGCGATGCTCTCGGACTGCAACTCGGCCGCACTCGTCGCCGCCGACGGCTCGATCGACTGGTTCTGCCTGCCGCGCTACGACAGCCCGGCGGTGTTCGCGCGGATCCTCGGCCGAGAGGCGGGGCACTGGTCGATCACGCCAGTCGATCCATATACGGTCGCGCGTCGATACCTGCCGGGGACGCTCGTGCTCGAGACGACGTTCACGACCGCGGCCGGAACGGTGCGTCTTCTCGACGCATTGGCGCTGGTCGAGGGGCAGCGTGGCCACGAGCTCGGTCTCGCCGCTCCGCACGAGCTGTTGCGCATGGTCGAGGGCGTGGAGGGCGCCGTCCGGCTCGTCATGGAGCTCGCGCCCCGTCCTGAGTACGGGCTCGTCCGGCCCCTGCTCAGGGAGACCATCGACGGTGCGCGAACGTTCGGCGGCCCGAACGCGATCGTCATGCGGGCGGGCGCCGAGGTCCAGGTGCAGGAGAGCACAGCTCGCGCGAGCCTGCTGGTGGGTCCGGCGGATCGAATCGGCTTCGCCGTGGGATGGGCGCCCGCGGAGAGCACGGGGGCGACCCCGGTCTCGCCCGCCGCCGTGCCGGCGCGGATCGGGGACGTGAGCGAAGCATGGCGATCGTGGGAGGCAGAGCACGACGTCTACGCGGGCAGCCATCGAGAGCTCGTGCGCTTCAGCTCGCGGGTGCTCAAGGGCCTCACCTACCGTCCGACCGGCGCGGTGGTCGCCGCCGCCACCACGTCGCTGCCCGAGGCCGTCGGCGGAGAGCGCAACTGGGATTACCGCTACGCGTGGATCCGCGACGCGAGCCTGACCCTCGAGGCGCTCTTCATCGGGGCGTGCTCGGATGAGGCCGAGAACTTCGTCTCGTTCATGACGAGCTCCGCAGGCGGAGGCTACGGCGCCGACCATTCCCTGCAGATCATGTACGGAGTGGGTGGCGAGCACGATCTCTCAGAGCGCGAGCTCGGACATCTGCCGGGTTGGCGCGACTCGCGCCCGGTCCGCGTCGGCAACGGCGCCTGGCAGCAGACTCAGCTCGACGTCTACGGCGAGCTGCTCAACTCGCTTCATCTCTACCGCGAGCGACTTGGAGAGCTCCATCCCGAGATCCAGTACTTCGCTGCGGGCCTCGCCGATGCGGCCGCACGGCGCTGGCGCGAGCCAGATGCCGGCATGTGGGAGATGCGCGGTCAGCCGCGCCACCACCTGTCATCGAAGGTGCTCTGCTGGACGGCGCTTGACCGCGCGGTCAAGCTGGCGCCGGCGCTCGGCGAGCACGCGAAGGCCGAGGAGTGGGCGGCGGAGCGCGACGTGGTGCGCACCGCCGTGCTCGAACGGGGCTGGAGTGAGACGCGCGGCGCCTACGCGCAGAGCTTCGATTCCGACGAGCTCGACGCCGCGGCGCTTCTGATGCCGCTGATCGGGTTCCTGCCCGCGACCGACCGCCGCATGCGGGCGACCATCGATGCGATCGCGCGCGAGCTGACCGATGACGGCCTCGTTCTGCGCTACCGCAACACCACTGGTATCAACCCGGACGGTCTGACCGGTGAAGAGGGGACGTTCGTGATCTGCTCCTTCTGGCTCGTGGCGTGCCTGGCCCAGGCCGGCCAGAGCGGGCGCGCGCACTCGTTGTTCGAGCGCGTCGTTGGCTACGCCAACGATGTCGGCCTGCTCGCCGAGGAGATCGACCCGCGGATGGGCGGACTGCTGGGCAACTTCCCCCAGGCCTTCAGCCACGTCGGACTCATCATCGCGGCCCGGGCGCTCGACGGAGCTGCGGAATCAGGACCGAGATAACTCCTGCGCGCGGGTTCCGGTGACCCACTACACCAACCTGCTGATCGCCGAGGCGGTGGCTTTCGTGGCACCGCTGAGCCTTGGCTTCGCGCCGCGGCTGCGGCTTCCGGCGATCGTGGTCGAGATCCTGCTCGGCATCGTCGTCGGGCCGTCAGTCCCGAGGGGCATCAGTCCCCGGTCGCCCAAGCTGTCCAAAGCATGGCCTCACTCGGTGCTGGCGGCTTGGATGTCTCCGGTTAGCTTTTCGGCCGGCAGGACGTACAGGAACGCCCGCGCTGCAACGGCGGCGCCGACGAAGTCGGCGAGCAGGTAGATCCAGATGTTGGTCCACTTGAACAGCCCCGTGACCATCGCCCCGATTGCGATTGCGGGGTTGAACGCTCCGCCCGAGATGCCGCCGACGGCGAACGCTCCGACCAGGACGGTGAACCCGATCGCGAGCCCGTAGAACGAGTTGCCGTCGGTGCCGCGGGACGTCGCGACGTTGAGCACGACCCATACGAGCGCGAACGTGAACAGGAACTCGGCGATCAGCATCCGGCCCGCGCCGGCTACGGCGGCGTGCGCTTCGTGGCCGCCGACGACGCGTACGGTCAGTCCGGCGAGGACGGCCGCGGCGAACTGGGTGAGGATGTACGCGCGGTACTCCAGAGAGGTCATCCGGCCGCGCAGGAACACGCCGGTGCTAACGGCGGGGTTGAAGTGACCACCCGAGATGTGCCCGCCAGCGAAGACCATGACCATCAGCACCGACCCGATCGCCAGCGGCGCGAGCACACCCGCACCCGCTTTGTTTGTTGCCATCCCGACCGTGAAGACGAACAGGAACATGCCGATGAACTCGACCACGAGCTTGCGGTTAAGCGGATGAGTCACGCGACTGCCTCCTCGGAAACGCGCTTCGAGAGACTTTCCCTTGGTATGTTCGACCCCGGGTGTGCGAGACCTTCCGACGCTGCTTAACGGGCTCGCGTGAGCGAGTCCCGCGCCAGTGACTACCAAATGGCGAGAACGTCGGTGATCATCTGCGCATACACGCTTGACCGCTGGGACGACCTGGTCGCGGCGATTGCGTCCGTCCGCGACCAGACTAGCCCGCCGCTGGAGACCATCCTCGTGATCGATCGCTCCGAGGATCTCCTCGCGCGCGCCCAGCAATCGATCAGCGACGTGACGATCGTCGCGAATGCCCACCGTGGCGGCCTGTCGGGCGGACGTCAGACCGGGGCCGATCTCGCCCGGGGCGAGATCCTCGCGTTTCTCGACGATGACGCGATCGCCGATCCCGATTGGCTCGAGGAACTCGAGCGACCCTATGCTGACCCCAACGTACTGGGCGTCGGTGGCCTGATCGAGCCAAGCTGGGTGGAGCCGACGCCCCCCTGGTTTCCCGCGGAGTTCAACTGGGTCGTGGGCTGCAGCTACCACGGGCTCCCGACCGAGCCGGCGCGAGTCCGCAACACGATTGGCGCAAACATGTCGGTGCGGGCCGAGGTGATGCGGCGGACGGGGGACTGGGAGATGGAGCTGGGCCGCGCGTACGATGGAGACGCGCTCGGCTCGACCGCCGAGGAGACCGAGTTCTGCATCCGCGCGACCCGCCTGCACCCCGGCGGTTACTGGATGCACGCGCCCGCGGCGCGCGTGAGCCACCGCGTCCCGCCCGAGCGTGCTACCTGGAGCTACTTTGTCCGCCGCTGCCGGATCGAGGGCAAGGCGAAGGCAGTGATCGCCGAGCTCGAGGGCGCCTCCACCGGACTCGAATCCGAGCGCGCCTACGCCTTCTCGGTGCTTCCGCGCGCCGTCGCTCGCGAGCTCGCCCGTGCCGGCAGAGGCAGCTTCGACGGCCTCGGCCGCGCGGCAGCAATCGTCGCCGGCCTATTGATCACCGGGTTCGAGTACGGCCGGACGAAGCTCGTGCGGCGCCATCAGCGAGCCGCGAGCGAATCGAGCACGCGATAGACGTTGCGCCGCTTCCAGACCAGGTTGCGACCATATCGCTCGCTCTTGGTCAGGTTGGCGGCGATGTGTGCTAGCCAGCAGATCATGACCAACGTCGGAGCCGGCACTCCGTCCCCGGGGCGCAGGTAGTCAGGGTTGTTCATGAGCGCCGACGCAACGCTCGCCCCCAGCTCGCAGTGGGCGGCGCGCGATCGAGCCGCCAGGGTGAACATCGTCGCGTCGATCGCGGGCATTACCGCCTCGCCTGAAAGCTCCCAGTCGACGATCCCGCTGACCCGGAGACTGTCGGGATCGAGCAGCACGTTCTCGGGTACGAAGTCCCCGTGGCCTCGCGCCAGGGTGACGGTCCGGCCGTCGAGCTCGGTCCGCAGCGCTGCCACCGTCCGTCTGAGGACCGCGGCGCGGCGGGGCGAGAGCACGGCTTCGATCGCTAGTGCCCGGCGGTCCAGCCAATCGTCGAGCAGCTCGGAGGTGATCGTCGCCTTTCGCGCGGTGAGTCGGTGCAGGCCCTCGATCGCGTCCAACGCCGCGGCGAGGACGGAGTCGAGATCCGCGCCGCCGTCCAGCAGCGTCGCCGCGCTCTCGCCGACCAGCGCCGACTCGACCACGAACGAGCGCCGATCGAGCTCACCGCGCGAGAGGATCGCCGGATACGGCGTCTCCCAGCACGCCAGTCGCGGGTCCTCGGCGAGCGATGAGAGCACCTTGACCGCCCGTTGCAGGCTCCTCGCGCCGGCGTCGCTGACCGCGAGCTTGATCACGATCGCTTGCCCGTGGCCGTCGACGCCCCGCCCGACGGCGATGTCGTTGATCGTCGGCTCGACCGCTTCCAGCTTGATGCCCTCTCCGGCGCACCCGGCCAGCGCGGCGGCGTTGCGGCGGCGCAGCCTGGCCGTACGCCCGATACCCGCGGCGGCGAGCATCCCCCCACGCCCACGGGGCCACAGCGCCCCCGGATCCAGCCAGGTCACCGCGACCGCCACGATGACCTGACTGATCAGCCAGGCCCACCCGACGCCGGCGATGCCGATCGCCGACAAGAGCACGGGCGCCAGCGTCAGCACCAGCCCGCACTGGGCCGCGAGCAGGCCGATCACGGCGCGCATCCGTCCCTGCACGCGATAGATCCGGACGTACAGCGTGGTCAAGGTGTTCGGGATCGCGGACAACGCCAGCAACGCGAGCGTTCCCACCGCATGGTCCGCGTAGGGACGCCCGAACAACCTAAGCACATAGGGCGCGGCCACCGCCGTCACCGTGGCGGCGGGGAGCACCAGCCACAGGGTCTGGCGCAGCACGCCCCGCGCGTACTCGCCGGTCTGTGCCGAGTCGCGGGCGGCGCTCACTACGAATGCTGCTCCCGTACTCGTGCTAATGGCGAGCAATGGGACAGCGATCATCCACGCCAGCGAGAAGTACGCATTCGACGACGGCCCGGCGATCCCGATCACGAGCACCGGCATCAGCGTTGTCGCGGCGAGCCACAGCAGCGCGCCGACGAAGTCCGGCGCCGCAAAACCTACGATCTCCGACCGCGTCGGTGCGTGCGTGCCATCTGCTCGCTCCGCACGGGGCCGCAGCAGCCTGCCAAAGATCAGCGCGTTGACCAGGATCAGCGAGAACAGCAAGCCAGCGTTCCAGGAACCGTAGATACCCCAGTGCGGAGAGGCGGACGCGAGTCCGACGAGCAGGACGATCTTGGCGATGCCGTAGACGCCGTTCTCGATCGGGACGATGGTCGCGGCGCCCAGCCCGGTGAGCGCGGCGTCCTGGAGGTTGAATACGCACCAGGCGACGGTGGCAGC
>JALYZL010000285.1 GCA_030948875.1 Actinomycetota bacterium | reverse complement strand
CGCACGTTCGGGAATGAGAATCCGGTCCCGCGTTAGCGGCCGGCGTACCGGCGGCGCCGAACCTCGGCGCCCGTGAGCCCGGCGACGAGGCCGATGAGGCCGATCGCCAGGATCGCGATACCGATGGTCAGCGCGGAGCTGGTGCCGCCGCCGCCCATGCCGCCTGAGGCGCCACTGGAGAGCGAAGCGGTCTGGCGCGGAGCGAACCCGCTCCAGAGATCGCTTGTCGCCGCCAGCTGGGACGTCGACGGGGCCGTGCTCTTCTGCGTGGCCGTCTGACCGCGATGCGTCGTGGCCTTGCGGGTCGCCGTGGCCGTCGAGTTGGATGTCGACGTCGAGGTGACCGGGGCCGCGACGGCCGGAGCGGAGGCAACGGGAGTCGCCGCTACCACCGAGGACGGGACAACCGTGGTCGGCGCGGGCGTGGCCTTGGCGGCTGGCGTCGAGTGGTGGGTTGTGCCGGTCGTGCTCCGGTGCACTGTCGGCACCGAGAACGAGGGCGACGGGCTTGTCGGGGCTGAGGAGGCCGCGGGCGCCGCCGGCTGGCTCGCCACCGACGGTCCCGACGTGGACGGCTGCGGTGCAACGACCGCGAAGGCTGCGGACGCGCTGCCGCCCGTCGGCTTCGACGCGCTGATCACGTAGTTGCCGACCGCGCTCGGAGCAGTGACGGTCGTTGCGAACGCGCCACCTGCGCTGCTGTTCACGGTCGCAGAGCTGGTCGGGCCCGAGACCGTGATGGGCTTGTTGGTCGCGAAGTACGAGCCGTAGACGGTCATCGATGATCCCGGCGCGACGCTCGTGGAGCTCAAGTTGATGTGCGCCTGCGGATTGCAGGCCCACGCGATCGCCGGCGGTACCAGCATCAATCCTGCTGCGGTGAGGCCTACAAGCCACCGCCGTCTTGCAAGGTGCCCTACTCGTCTTGTGCGCATGCGCAGCCCTCTTCCCATCGCGTTTGAGTTTAGACACAACTCTACACCTCTATGTGTGTATTGCCAAGTGTGCACGACGCATCTAGCGGCTGGACTCCCCGGTCGCGGCGACAAGGACGACCGTTTGCCCCTCGCCGCCCAGTTCCTCGAGCAGCTCGGCGAGCTGGGCGAGCGAGCACCGATCGAGGCGCTCGCGCGGCCACGACACGCGATGTCCGATCGCGCACGGGGTGCTCGGTGGGTATCCGCCGTCGAGCAACGCCCGCTGTAGGTCGGGGCCAGAGTCGCGGATCATGTAGAGCGCGAGGGCATGGCCACCGAAGGCGGCGCTGGCGATCGCGGGGGCGATCGCGCCGTCCTGCGCCGGCCCGCTCGCCAGCACCACCGGGAGCCGATCGGCCTCGCTGGTGAGCTCCCAGCCGAGAGCCGCGGCGGCTGCGCAGGCCGCCGTCACCCCGGGGATGATCTCAACCTCGAGGCCTCTGCTGCGCACCCGGTCAAGCTCCTCGGCCAGGCGTGCGTAGACCGCCGGGTCGCCACCGTGGAGGCGGGCAACGGTCAGGCCTGCCGCCGCGGCACGGTCGTAGGCGGACTCGAGCTCCGCCATCGTCGCCGGCGGCCACGCGATGATCTCGGCGTCGGGATGGCTGTGCTCGAGCACGAGCTCCTCGGTGACGAGCGGCCGGCCCCAGATGACGACGTCGCTCTTGGCGATCGCGCGAGCCCCGCGCAGCGTCACAAGGTCAGCCGCACCAGGCCCGCCGCCGATCAGGAACACCTTTCCGGCGCCGGCGGGGGGCTGGGGCGGCATCGCCCGACTCTACCGGCCTATGCTGCCGCCAATGCGCCTACCGTCGATCGTGCGATGCCAGCGGGCAACCCTTGCGGCGCTTGCGGCGCTTGCGGCGCTCGCCCTCCTCGCCGCCTGCCCGTCGCCCGCGGGCGCCTCGGTCGCCCGGGTGCGGATCCCGTTTCCCCAGGCCGACGGGACGCTCACCCCCTACACCTTCGAGCTCGGCTATCCCCTCGTCATGCTCGTGTACGACTCGCTGATGTGGCGCGACGCCCATGGCAACCCGCGCCCGTGGCTGGCGCGGACCGTCACCCAGAGCGGGGACACCGTCGTCGTGCGCCTGCGTCACGGCGTGAAGTGGCAGGACGGGGTGCCGCTCACCGCGGGCGATGTCGTGTTCACCTACCGCTACATCGCCACCCACCCGCATCCGCGTTTCACGCCCGAGCTCAACGATCTCGCGGACGTCGAGCAGACGGGTCCCGACACGATCGTCTTCCGGCTGCGCTCGCCGTCGCTGGGCTTCGAGGATCAGCCGCTCTCCGACGTGCCGATCCTCCCCCAGCATCTATGGCAGGGCCTGCCCGCGGACCGTCTCGCGCCCCCGGGCCTGCCCGTGGGCAGCGGCCCCTACCGGCTCGTGTCCTATAGCACGAGCACCGGTTACCGCTTCATCGCCAACGATCGGTACTTTCGCGGCGCTCCGGCCGTGCATGAAATCGATGTGCCGATCATCCGCGATGCCCAGGCCACCTTCGACGCGCTCGCCAACGCGACCGTCGACGCCGTTCCGGCCGCGCTTAGGCCCGACGACGTAGGCCAGGTCGGTCGCGGTCTCGGGGTGCGAATCGCGACCGGCGACACTTACACGGGCACGGTGCTGATGCTGAACAGCGCCGCGCCACCGTTCGACTCCGTCGCGATCCGCCGCGCCGTCGCCGGAGCACTCGACCAGCACGCCATCGCTGCATCGCTGAATGGCGCGACAGGAGGAAATCTTGTCGTCCCCGCCGACCGAGGGCTGCTCGATCCCCACTCACCGTGGGCGCCGTCGCAGGCGTTGCGAGCCTTCGCTCCCAACGCCGCCCGCATCAAGCTCGCCGAGCACGGCGAGCCGCCGATCGTCGTCCTCGCGCCCGACAACGATCCTCTTCGCCTCGAGGCCGGGCAGCAGGTGGTCCGCGCGCTGGTCGCGGTGGGAGCGCGGGCCACGCTCAAGACGGTGACCGCGGCGGCACTCGCGCGGGATGTCGGTGTGAATGGCTATGCGCCGAGCTTCCAGGCAGCGATCTGGACCACCCCCTACCTGGCCTCCGAGGACCCATCGTTCTTGGACGCGCTGTTCGGGCCGCCACTGCGCACGCCGCTCAACTACTCGAGGTACTCGAGCGCCGCATTCGACTCGCTCGCCGCCGCCGTCGACGCCGCGCCGACGACTGCCGCTCGACACCTAGCGGTCGACCGCGAGCTGGCGCTCATCGGCCGCGACGCCCCCGTCGTGCCCCTGTTCTTCACCCGCGGCGCGTTTGCCTATCGCCCGGACGTCTTCAACGGCTGGATCTACGTCAAGGGCACGGGGATCCTCGACAAGCAGTCCTTCCTCTCGGGCGCCCCCAGGGCCACCTCCGCGCCGGTGCCGGGCAATCCGTCCAGCGCCGTGACCGGACAGGACAGCGGGGTTGGCATTCTCGTCCTCTTCGGGGTCGGCATCGCCTGTCTGCTCGCGGTCGCGGGTGGATGGCGCCTATACGTCAGGCGCGGTTAGATTCACCGCGATTCGGCCGCACCGTTAGCCTTAGACGAATGAGCGAAGGAGAGACAAGGCGGTCACGCCGCCCTCGCCGGGCCGGAGGCCTTTCCTTCTGGGTGAAGATCGCCATCGTCGTGGTCGTCGTTGCCTACGTCGGCGTGCTCGTTGCCTCCGCGCCGCACGTGAGCGGCGACCACCTGGGTCTCAACAGCTTCGTCGACTTTGCCCAGAACGGCAAGGTGCGAAGCGCGACATTCCTCGATCAAGACGGTTACATCGTCGGGCAGTACCTGCGGCCCGACGGCACCACCTCCGCTTACAACGTCGCCTACCTCAGCAACAACGTGACCAGTGACCGCCTCGTCGGCGTCCTCGTGGGCGACAACGTCCCCACCCAAGTCGATAAGCAAACCGTGAAGGGGCTCGCCGGCCCCGCGACGGTGCTGCTGCCGACGCTGCTCCTGATCATCCTGTTCGTGTACTTCATCCGGTCCTACACGCAGGGAACTGGGTTATTCGGGGTGGGCAGCGGCGCCCGCAAGACACGCGAGGACGACACCCGCGTCAACTTCGAGGACGTCGCCGGGCAGGACGCGGCGGTTGCCGAGTTGCGCGAAGTCGCCGAGTTCCTCGCCGACACCGACCGCTTCGCCGCGCTCGGCGCCCTCATCCCCCGGGGGATCCTCCTCTACGGACCTCCCGGCTGCGGCAAGACGCTGCTCGCTCGCGCCCTCGCCGGTCAGGCGGGAGCCGCCTTCTATTCGATCTCGGGCTCTGACTTCGTCGAGCTCTACGTCGGCGTCGGGGCGGCGCGGGTCCGCAAGCTGTTCGAGGAGGCCCGCGAAAACGCCCCCGCGATTATCTTCATCGACGAGCTCGACGCGGTCGGCCGGCGCCGCGCCGCGAGCGGCCCGGCAAGCTCGGGATCAACCGAGGAACAGGGCCAAGCGCTCAACCAGCTGCTCGCCGAGATCGACGGATTCGCGCCCCGAGAAGGCGTGATGCTCGTGGGGGCGACGAACCGGCCCGATGTCATCGACCCCGCGTTGCTCCGTCCGGGGCGCTTCGACCGCGCGGTCGGGCTCGAGCTCCCGGATGAGCACGGGCGCCGGGAGATCCTCGCCGTCCACGCGCGCAGCAAGCCGATGAGCCCCGGCGTCGACCTCGACCGGATCGCGCACGACGCGATCGGGATGACGGGCGCCGATCTCGCCGGACTCATGAACGAAGCTGCGCTGCTGGCCGCGCGCAGGCACAGCTCCTCGATCGCCACCGAGGATCTCGAGCACGCGATGCGGCGCATCCGCGAGGCTCCCGAGCGTCAGCGGCGTCTGGCCGTGCGCGATCGGCGGATTGGCCAGAGCGCCCTCGACGGCGAGCGGATCACCTTCGCCGACGTCGCAGGTCTGGACGACGCCGTGGCCGAGCTCGGCGAGGTTCGCGAGCACCTCGCCGACCCGGCCCGCTTTGAGCGCCTGGGTGCGCGCATCCCCACTGGCTATCTGCTCACCGGGTTACCGGGCTCGGGCAAGACGCTGCTCGCCCGGGCCCTCGCGGGCGAGACGAATGCGACCTTCGTAACGGCGGCGGCCAGCGAGTTCGTGGAGGTGTTCGTCGGCGAGGGCGCTGCGCGGGTGCGCGACTTGTTCGCCCAGGCACGCTCGGTCGCGCCCGCGATCGTCTTCATCGACGAGATCGATGCGATCGGGGGTAAGCGGGGCGCGACCTCGGTTGACAGCGGAGAGCGCGCCAACACGCTCAATCAGCTCCTCATCGAGCTCGACGGATTCTCGGGTCGGACCGGTGTCGTGGTCATGGCGGCCACCAATCGCCCGGACATCCTCGACTCAGCGCTGACCCGGCCCGGACGCTTTGATCGGACCATCGCCCTCGACCTCCCCGACCTCGCGGCTCGCCGCGCGATCCTCGAGCTCCACGCGAGCGGCAAGCCCCTGTCGGCGAATGTCGACCTCGATGGGCTTGCTCGCGTCACGCGCGGGTTGTCGGGCGCTGACCTGTCCAACCTGCTCAACGAGGCGGCGCTCATCGCCGCCCGCAAGAACAAGGTGGAGATCGATCAGGAGCTGCTCGAGGACGCGCTCGACCGCACCGGCGTGGGTATCGCCGGCACCCGTGCCCTGTCCGACGACGATCGCAAGACGATCGCCTACCACGAGGCGGGCCACGGGCTCGTCGCGCTCAGCCTCCCGGGTGGTCGTGTCCTGCACAAGATCAGCATCGTCCCGCGCGGGCTCGTGCTCGGTGTCACCTGGCTCCCGGACGCCGATGACCAGCTCCTGCACCGCCGCTCCCTGCTGGTCGAACGGATGGCCACGCTGCTCGGTGGCCGCGTCGCCGAGGTGCTGGTGTTCGGCGAGCCGTCCGACGGCGCCGGGAACGATCTCGGGCGAGTCGCCGAGATCGCCCGCCGGATGGTGACGGCCTCGGGGATGAGCCGGACGCTCGGGGCTCTGGCCTACCCGTCGGAGAACGGCGGGGCACCCTACTCACCCGAAACCGCCCGGCTCATCGACTCCGAGGCCCGCCACCTCGTCGACGAGGCCGAGCGCCTCGCGACCGAGGTCCTCGGTCGCCAGCGCAGCGAGCTCGACCGCGTCGCCGAGGCGCTGCTCGAGCGCGAGACCCTGTCGCTGGCCGAGGTCGAGGCCATCATCGGGACTGCCCACGTGCTGGACTGATGGCCGCGGCCGATGAGGGCCCGCATGACCGCCGTCGCCGCCTGATCAGTCGCGCGCCGCGCTACGTGCGGGCGGGGGAGCGCCGCGGCCGAGCATCACCATGACCGCGATCCCCAGCAAGACGAGGGCGATGGCGGCGATCCGCAGGACCGCTTTCAGGCCTGCGGAGAGGCGCTCGGGGCTGTTGAAGGCCACGATCTGACGGGCGATGTCCTGCTTGAGGGTGACGAGCGTGCCGGCGCGCGTGTCGGCCCACGCCGCCATCGCGTGGTTCGCGGTCGACACCAATCCGAGCGTCCCGCCGAGGTCGGCGAGTCCGCGGTCCGCTCCGAAGCCGATGCGCGAGCTGAACGGGCGATTGCTGAGCACGATATGCCGGCTGAACGTCTTGCCATGGTCGTACGAGGACTGGAGCGAGACCTGGTTGAGGACATTGGTGGGGTCACCGCGACGGTCGTAGTAGACGATGTCGACGCGGCCATTGGGCGCCACCGCCACCTTGGGCAGGTATTGCTCGGTGGCGTCTTTCACCGGGGTGTCGTTTACCCGGACGGGGGACGACCAGCTACGCGCTCCCGGAGCCAGCGTCCACAGGTTGACGTCCGAGTGACCACCGTGCGCGTTCTCGAAGGCCACGTAGAGCCGGCCGCTGGCGGGATCGACGGCGAGCGAAGGGAATGGGGGCGTGTACACGATGAACCGTCGAGTCGGCGCCACGCTGCCTACCGTCGAGCCGGTCCAGCTCGTGCCGCGATTGAGCGACCGGGCCAGCGCGAGCTGCCATTGCCCGGCGTACGGTGGGCCTGCGCTTCCACCGCTCGCGCCCGAGTAATCCAGCGAGTCCCCTTCGAGGTTGAGGTAGAGCACGTAGAGCTGACCGCGTGGTCCGAAGGCGGGTGCGGGCGAGATGACCCGGGACTGCCCCGGCGCGCTGACCTGGGTCGGTGCCATCCAGTTGCGCCCGCCGTCGTCGGAGCGAACTGCGTCGATCGGGTTACCCGCCGCGCCGAAGCCGTAGAGCACGAGCGCCGGCGCGGCCTTGAGCCAGACCAGGTAGACGCGGCCCGGTACCCGCGGATCCGCGGCGACGCGGACCTGGAAGGCGTCGCGCCCGAGCGGGGTGGCGATCGGGGGCGAGAGAGTCTGGCCGCCGTCGCGTGAGGTCACAAGCCACGCCGCGTGCGGCGCGTTGGCCCGCCCGGCGAGGGTGACGAAGGAGACATAGAGCGTTCCGTCCGCGCCGAAGGACGCGTCCGGCGCATAGCATTCGGGTACGTGGCCGGTCGTTCCCGGTACCGGGATCGGGGTCTGCGTCCAGTGCCCGCCGCCGTCGAAGGACACATTGAGGGCGCACGAGTAGGTGGGCGAGTCGATCTTGTTCGCGATCACCAGATTGGCGGGGTTGGCCGGGTTGCCGGCGACGATGGGCGTGTTGTTCGAGCTGAGGTCGAGCGGGTTCAACGCGCCGACGTTGACGGCCAGGTTGCCGCCGATGCGTCGCATCTCGTGGGGGCTGTTGAACGCGGTGCTGATGAGGAAGGCCCCGAGCGCGAGGAGGACGAGGGCGATCCCGGCCAGGACCCAGGGGACCCGGAGCGAGAGCTCGGGCGGACGGCCCCCCGCGGAGACCCGCGCGGCCTTGCGGTTGGCGTCGTCGCGGTCTGGAGACGTGGTCGCCACCGAGCGCTACTTGGGCCGCGGCGGATGAGGACCGCGAGCGATATGCAATCCGTCGGCGAGTCGCTCGAGCGCTTGTCGTACGAACTTGGACACTCGGCCACGAGGCTCGATCGAATACACGACGTGCTCGCAGTTGATCACGTGGTCGGCGTGTTCGACCAGGGCCACCGTGCGGGAGGTTCCACAGTTGACGGTATCGCGCTTATGGTTGATGGCGTCGATCACATTGGTGCCCTTGCCGCCGTCCAGGTAGCTGCTGGCCCGCCCTACGAGCAGCACGTCGTGACCGGGGCCGCCGAAGAGCTGGTCCTTGCCCGGGCCACCGACGAGCAGGTCGCTGACCGGGCCACCGACGAGCAGGGTGGTGCCGGTGCCGGCGTAGATCTGGTTGTCGCCCCTGCCGCCGTACAGGCGATCGTTCCCGGGGCCGCCGAAGATCAGGTCGTTTCCGTGCCCGCCGAGGATCGTGTCGTTCCCTTGGCCTGCGTAGAGCCGGTCGTTGCCCACCGTGCCCTTAATGCAGTCGTCCCCGGCGCCGCCGACGATCACCTCGTCGCGACCGAGACCGAAGATCTTGAAGCCGACCGACTTCGCGGCCGAGGGGGCGATGACCTTGGCCCCGGCAGCCTTGGCGATGATGGTGTTCGCGCACTTGCCGTTCTTGTAGGCGACGGGCGCCGGGGGCTCGTGGACGAGCGGAACGGGATTGGACGGCGGGGTGGGGCCGACCAGGGGCGAGCCCGAGTTGTCAGCCTTCAAGATGTACGCCCGGCCCTGCCCGGCCACCGTCCCGTTCCACAGGTACGAGGAGGCGGCATAGCTCATGAAGCCGTCGCCGGTGAGGTCGCCCATGGGCACGAGCCCGACGCCGAACCCGCTGCCCTGGCTCTGGCCCGGGTCGGGGATCGTCTGCAAGAGCGTGTTGCTCGCCGGGTTCATGATGTAGAAGTTGTTGATGTTCCCATTGGTCTGCGGGGTATTCGGGTCGAACGGCGAGTCGCTGCCGACGGCGACGTCGTCGTTGTAGGCGCCCGGGATATCGGTGAGATTTCCCACGCCGGTGAACGAGCCGCCGAAGTTGCCGCCGATGTGCGGTGACGGGTCCAGAAGCGTGCCGAAGTGCCAGCTCTGTTCACCGCCGCCGCCCGCGTTCAGGTCGCCGTTGAACAGGAAGGCTGCGCCGTCGGCGGTCGCGTTCGTGCTTTGCAGCGCCGAGGGCAGGAGGATGTCGGGGATCGTGCTCCCGTTGAGGTACCCGACGGGGCGGCCGCCGTTGAAAGCACTGGAGAACTGGGCTTTCGGCTGTGGGTTGGGGTCGGGGAAGGCGGCGGTCGGAGCCTCGGTGGCGCCGGGGCCGGCGGTGCAGGTGGGAAGAGTGCATGCCCCGCTGTAGAGATAGCCGACACCGACGTCGATCATGGTGGTATCCGGATTCTTCAGCGGGTAGTCGGCGTTGCGGCTGGTGATGACGAAGTCGGGGAAGCCGTCAGGAATGGTGCCCGTGGGGGGTGTGGGGGGAGTTGTGACCAGCGTGCCGCCGACCGCGTCGCCGATGCGGTAGACGTTCCCCCCGAACTCGGTTGAGCCCTGGGTCTGCGCGTCGGGGTTCTTGATCGTGTACAGCGGGGTGTCGATGATGTTGGTAGGGGCGCTGCCGACGATGCCGTTGGTGTCGTACACCCAGGCGCGGCCGCCCGTGCAGGTGAAGCCCCTCGCGCCAAGAAGACCGCCAGGAGCGTTCGCGCATTGCGACCCTGGCGCCGCCGTGCCGGCAGCGTTCAACGGCGGCAGCCCGACGGTAGGACCGGAAGCCGGCCCGGTCTGCTCGACGAAGTTACGGGCGGTGGTGATGATGGCCGGGCTGCCGTCGGTGCCGGTGGTGCCGACCGGGGGCCCGGGGGTGACGGCTCCGATCTGGACCGCGCGCGGCACGTCCGGGCACGGTCCCACGCCGACTGCGTTGTTGTCGGCGTTCGAGCCGGCGCACGGCGGCATCCCCTGGAGAGAGCTCGACACACGACCGAACTGCGGAGATGCACCCAATTTCGCCTCGAGCGCGCGGTCGGCGACCGGCATGTCGATGCGCTGAATCACCGCGCCGGTAAGCCCGTCGAGGATGTACGTCCGCCCGATGTGGGGATCGCCGATCGACGTGGGAAGCGTGTCGTTGCCACTCGCATCGTCGGCCGCGGGAACCTGCTGATTGCGCGACCCGACGACGATGGCAGGGACTCCGTCGGGCGGTCCCACTGTCGGATCGGGACACATGACTCCGGGCTGTGGTGTGGCGAGGCCGGGCAGCTGCGGGCAACTGCCTACGCTCGGCATCGTCTCGACGTAGACGAAGGCCAGGGTGGGAAAGTCGGGCTTGGCGGGGGTGCTGGCGGGGTTGCTCTCTGGCGGGTTGATGATGTACGGGTAGCCGTACACGGTGTTGAGCAGCGCGCCAGTCCGGCCGTCGTAGGCAAAGACCTGGCCCGGACCCGTCTGGGCCTGGGCCACGAGCAGGTCGGCGTAGCCGTTGCCGGTGAGGTCGGCGCTGGCCAGCCCCCATCCAAAGGCGCCCCCCCCAATCGGGTTGGGTGTGTCGACGGGAATCGAGTCGTAGGTCCGCGGCAGCCCAATCGGGCCCGCCGCTGACGCCGAAGCAGCGGCGAACAGCGAAACGCAACATACGAGGAGCGCAAGCATCGCCCCGCGGGCTCTCCGTGCGACCCTCATGGCGGTCGAGTGTATGCCGGTACTCCTGGTGAACGCAATAGATGTGGGGAACATTTAGTGGGGATCGCTCAGCTCAGGGCGCCAACCTGCGCCGCCGAGATCTCGGCGTTGCTCGCAGTCAAGGTAAAGCTGGCGGTGGCGTTATTGTTCTCCACGTCGTTACATTGGACGGTGACCGTGCTCGTCTTGGTCGTGGTCAGGTCGAAGGCGAGGGGCAGCGTCGTCTGGGCCTCGAAGGAGCCGCCGATCAGGGCGCTCGTGGTCGGCGTCCAGAAGTCCGAGTCGCCCACGATAGCTCCCGAGGCGGGGACGTCGACGAGCTGGCAGCTGACCTGCGAGGTCGTCCCCGGGTGGGCATCGACCGCCGTGAGGTTCACCTTGGCCGTGATGGCGTACGTGCCCGCCGGCAGCCCCGACTTCGAGAGAACGGGCACCGTTGTGGCAACCGGGGAGGACAGGGGAACGGTCGACGTCCCGCTGTACGCGAAGTAAGCGGCAGCGGCGCCGGCGGCCCCCTGGCCTCCGGGCTTGCCCTGCGGTCCGGTCTGGCTGAAGGAGAGCGAGGTGGTGCCCTTAGGACACCGCTTGCCTACCTTGACGATGTCCAGGGCCCCGTGCTTGACGCAGCCCTGAATCGTGCCTCCCGTGCTCACGAACGGATTGCCGACCGCGGCGTAGGCGCCCCCACCGAGCGCGACGAACAACGCGGTGAGCGCCACGACGTTGCCAAAAGTCATGTGCGCACGAATCCTCGACCTCGACATCATCGGGCCCCTCTCCTCAGTTGATTTTGACGGGGCGACGGAGCTAGAAGCCCTCGGCGCGCCCGACGGTGGGCGAGCAACCATAACCGGAGACGGGGCGAGCAAGCAAACCGGGATCGGCCAAGAACTTGGCCGATCCCGGGAGCTGCGCTTAGCTTCGGCGGCTGCTTACTGCCAGCGGAGCGTCAGGTTGACCTTGGTCCCGCTCGCCGCGGTCGTGCCAGCGCTCAGTCCGGTGCCAACCACCACGAGCTTGCGCCCGTTGCTGTGCTTCGGCTTGGACGCCGGATGGGAGATGTTGCCGACGCCGCAGTGCGAGACGACGAGCATCGCCTCGGCCGTGGGAGCGCTCTTACCGACCACGTTGGGGACGATGCATGGAGCCGCAGGCATCGCGAGCGTGACGGGACCGTACAGTGGCGCCGTGGCCGTCGCCGGTGCGGAGACCGTAAAGGCCTGTCGCGCCGGGGTACCGTAGACCGGCGTGCCCGAGGCGGTCGCCTGCGTGGCCGCGATGAAGGTGGCGCCGGGGGCCGCACCGGCCGGGATCGTCACCTGCACTGAGAAGGACCTGTCCGTGCCCGCCGGCGTAGCGTTCGCGAGCACCGGGCCCGTGAGACTACCGAGGCGAAGCTCGACGGCCCCTGCGGAGGTGGCCACGCTCGCGTCGTGAGTGCCAAAAAACGAGCCGCTGATCGTGACGGTGCTGCCCGCGAGGGCGGCGCCCGGACTATCGGTCAGCGTTGCTACAGCCGTGCAGGCGTACGCGCTCACAGCAGCGACGCCCATCGGTATGGCCACCAGTCCCAGGCTGACCACCAAGATTGCCCTCTTTGAAAGCTTGCGCATGTGTACCTCTCCCATCGTAACAGTTCGTCCCGGACGCGGGGTCCGAGCTACTCTTCAATGACTATAGGGGAAACGACTATACCACCCGTCGCGCAGCGATGCTCGCGACACGAGCCTCGGTCGTTTTCGTCACTCCCGCCGGCGCCGTCTCGTCCCGGGGCCGACGGCGGCGAGGGCGGCAAAGACTAGCGTCAGCAGGGCCAGGGCGCCGATGGCCGGGGCTACCGCGAGGCCGCCGGGGGGAGCGGCCACGCGGAAGGTCGCTGCGAAGATGTCCTGGCGGCCAGTGGCCGACGAGCCCAAACGCGTGTCGGTCCAGGCTGCGAGCGATCGCCCGTTGGTGCTGGCCAGTGCCAGGCGCGAGCCGAAATCGATCGGGAGCTGCGGTCCGGCGCTCGAACCGACCCGCGAGTCGAACGACCGGCTCGAGATCCGCGCGTACTTAAACGACGCTCCGCCATCGTAGGACGAGGCCAGGGTGGCGTCCATCATCGTGTTGTGCTTGCGGTCGCGGCTCCGGTCCAGGAAGAGCACGTCGACCCGCCCGTCGGGCGCGACGTCGATCTGCGGGAGGTACTGCGACGTGCCGTCGCTTCTCGGGTTGTCGTTGACCCGGGTGGCCGGCGACCACGTCACGCCGCCGTCGCTCGATCGTCGCAGGAGCACGTCCTCATCGCCGTTGCGCGCATCCGACCAGGCCACGTAAAGCGCGTTGCCGGGGCCCGCGGCGATCGACGGGAACTCGGGGGTGTAGACGAGGAAGCGCTCGTGGGGGACCAGGCCGTCTTCCAATTGGACGCCTCTCGCGAACGCCGTGAGGCCCACGGGGCGCGTGACGACGAGGGCAAAGGGGCGATCCCATGGGGGTCCCGGCAGGTTCTGAAAGTCCCGCTGGTCGCCCTTGAAATCCTCGTAGAGCACGACGAGTCGGCCGCGCGAATCGATCACCGGGGTGGCAGCGCCGACGAGCGCGCGACCCGGATCGCTGACCTGCACGGGCCGCGAGAAGGTGCGTCCCCCATCGAGCGAGCGAGAAAGCACGATCGGGCTTGGCGGTCCGATCAGACTCAGGAAGCCGGCGGCGCCGCCCTGGAGCCAGGTCACGTACACGGTGCCCGCATGATCCACGGCGACCCGCGCCTGGAACGTGAGCTTGCCGGCGATGCGCACCGGCGCCGGCAGCGTTTGCCCGCCATCTGTGGACTTCGACATCCACAGGTCCGCGGGGACGTTGCCGTTTCCTTGCAGATCCACGTAGGTGACGTACAACGTCCCGTCGGGGGCGAAGGCCAAGTCCGCCCCGTACGGTCGGTTGAGGCCGCCAGGGAGGGGCAGGGTTGTGCTCGTCCAGGTCCGGCCGCCGTCGCCGCTTCGGTCGAGCTCGGCCGAGAAACCAGGTCGATCGATGCGATCCGTCGCCACCACGACGTTGGGGTTCCGCGGGTCGCGGGCGAGCGTCGGAGAGTTGTGAGCATCGACGATCCCCGGCGTGTTCACGAGCACGTTTGTGCCCACGCTCGTCTTGTCACCGCCGGTGACGCGCAGCACTACACCGACCAGGGCTGCCACGCCAAAGGCGACGGCGAGCAGGGTGAAGATGGCTCGTGTCATGCGTGAACGGGCGAGTCTGGGCACAGGCGGGTCTGTGCCGATCGCCACAGTAGCCCACCGCAGCAGCTGTCACCTAATCCGCCCCTATGTGTGTTCCACATCTATCGACAGCGCCGCTAGCGGCCGTATACGCTTGCAACTCGCCGTGGGCCGGGCGGTCTATGTTTCGTCTCCGCAGCTTCCCCTCGTGGGACTGCGCTAGGTCGGCCGACAAAAAGAGGAGAGCAGCGTCAAATGCGAGAAATGACATCGAAAGCGGTGGTTGCGACCATCAGCGCCCTGATCATGGTCGCTGGTTCATTCGTGATCGCTTCCAGCGCTGATGCGGCGGCCGGACTGCGCTTTGGCGCGGACAACCCGCTGACCTCCAACACGGCAGGTCGGGGCGTCGACGTACCCGGGCTCGCGGTCGATCCGACCAACCAGAGCCACATCGTCGAGGCCAACATCGACCCGGTGAACCTGCAATGCGAGTACCACGTGAGCTTCGACGGGGGCAAGACCTGGGCCGGAGGAAACCTGACCCTCCCCGCCCCCACCGCGTCGATCGCCTATCCCTCGCCCGCCTGCCAACAGAACTTCGACTCCGGCGGCTACGCCCACTTCAACACCGGCATCGTCTTCGGATCGGGACAGAACGTCTACGTCACGTTCTCGATCCACCAAGGATCCTTCAACCGCCCGGAGTCCGGACCCGGCAGCGACGGCGGCAGCGGGGACGACGCCGTGGTGGCTCGGTCCACCGACGGCGGCGTGACGTTCGGGCCCGCGGTGCTCGCCGTCCCCGGCGGAGGGCCGACCTCGGCCAATCCGGGTCTCGCCGGCATCGGCATGCGCCCGCAGCTCGCGGTGCAGCCAGGCGCGGGGACGGGCGGACAGGACCGGCTGTACGTCTCCTCGTGGAACTGCTACATCAGGATTCGGGCGAGTCAGACCTCGCGCGGCGGGTGCTCCGGAGGCGGCGGGGACCGCCGGATCTTCATCACGCGCTCCAACGACGGCGGCCAGACGTGGAACACGCCCGTCCTCGCCAGCGCGGCGGCCGTGCGGACGGGGGGCGCCATCGCCGAGGCGGGCAGCCCCGACGAGCAGGCGGTCGAGCCCTCCCAGCCGGTCGTCGCCACCAACGGCACGGTCTACGTGGCGTACAAGAACCGCGATATAACCGACGGCACGACGTGCCCGGCCAATCCCAATCGCCCGGCGTTGACCCCCCCCGTGACCGGTTTCCCGAGCACGAAGGCGTACTGCGTTGTCGTCGCCAAGTCGACCGACCAGGGCGCGACTTGGACCCAGACGAACGCCAGCGGGCCGGTCCCGAGCGCCACCCTCGTCAATCCGCGGCTGGCCATCGACAAGTCCAGCGGGAAGCTCTACGTCGTCTACCAGAAGCAGGTAGTGACGCCGCCGAACCCGGCGACGGATCCGGCCGACATCTTCTTGAACAGCTCGACCGACGGGGGCGCCACGTGGTCAGCCCCGGTCCGCGTCAACGACGATTCGGCCGGAGCGGTCCAGACCAATCCGTGGGTCGCCGTGGGTCCCGGAGGCGTCGTCGACGTCGCCTGGTGGGACCAGCGCAACAGCTACCCGGGAACCACCACGGCGATGGGCAACGTCTACTTCGCTCAGTCGAGCGACGGCGGCGCGACGTTCTCGGCCAACCGGCGCATCACCGACCGGTCGATCAACGAGGGCGTTGGTCTCTACGGCTACCTCGGCGAGGACTTCTCGACCGGCTTCGACTGGTACGGACCGACGCTGCTCCCGCTGGCCGATGGCAGCATCCTGGCGGCATGGCCGGATTCGCGCAGCGGCAACTTCGATAACGGCTTCCAGGACATCTACCTGTCGCGTCTCACCCAAACCACGGGGATCGCGAAGAGCACGCTCGCGACGGCGACTACCGATGGTTTGTCGGTGATGCTCTCGCGTCTGGCGTATCCCGGCGGACCCGAGGAGCTCAACGGGAACCCGGTCACCAAGGTTGTGGTGGTGAATGATGCTGATGTGGCGAGTGCGTTGGCGGGGGGGGTGCTGGCGCGTGCTAATTGGGGTCCGTTGCTGCTCTCGCCTGCGGGTGGCTTGCCGGCGGTGGTTCAGGCGGATGCGGCTC
>JALYZL010000370.1 GCA_030948875.1 Actinomycetota bacterium | reverse complement strand
CTCCAGCACCTTCAGAAGCGCGCGCTCGCGGGTCACCGCGGCCTGGGCGACGGCGAGCGCAGCGCGCGCCGCGCTGAGCCGGGTCTGCACCGCCGCCTCGCGCTGGGATACCAGTGTGATCTGGCCGTCGAGCCTGGCGATCAGCTGCGATGCCAGCCCGGCGCTCGCCGACAGTTGCTGCGCGCGCGCCTGCTGCTGGCTCAGGCTCGACTGCAGCGACCCGACGCTCGGCGGCGACGCCGACGAGGAGAGGGGCACGACGGCGGCGACGCCGAGCAGCGCCAGCCCAGCCGACACAGCGGCCGTTAGCCGGACACGGGCGGGGCTGATTCGGGATCTCATGAGCGCGTGCCTACGGGGTTAGCTGTCGGGCTCGCGCTCGCGCGCTACGCCGCCATCAGACGGCGATTCGCCCCGGGGTATTTGATTGGTTCCCCCGCTTCCCGCTGCGTGTCACGGGAATTCGGCATGGTGAAGATACCACCTCGCCCCGCCCGGCCGCGAGGCAGCGCTCAGTCGGAGAAGCGCCGCGCTCAGTCCGACTCGCGCTGGAAGGTCCGGGTCCCGAAGGCCATGCCCGCCGCGATCAGGGCGACCCCCACGAGCACGCCGATCCCCACCGTCCCCGAGGAGACATGGCCGAGGAACAGGGCCCGGAGCGCGTCCACGATGTGCTTGACCGGGTTCACGTTGGCGACGAAGCGCAGCCACCCAGGGGCGAGCGACATGGGCAGGAGGATTCCCGAGAGCAGGAGCAGGGGGACCGCGAGGCTGTTGGTCACCGAGGCCATCCCCTCCTCGGTGCGCGTGCGCAAGGCGACGGCGTAGGACCCGGCGGCGAACGCGGCCCCCACGGCGGCGACGAGGATCACGGCGAGGATGACGCCCCCGATCGGGGCGCGGAGCCCAAAGGCAAATGCGGCCACGAGGAGGATCGTCGACTGCACGGCGAGCACCACGACGTCGCGCAGGACGCGCCCCGCGAGCAGGGCCATGCGCGAGGCGGGCGTCACGCGCATCCGCTCGATCACGCCGGCGCGGAGCTCGGCGATCAGGTTGAAGCCGACGAACAGAGCGCCGAAGATGCCGAGCTGCACGAGCAGCCCCGGGGTGAAGACCTGCCACGAGTTCCCGGGTGGGAAGCCGTGGAGCCCGACGATCCGCTTGAGCAGCGGCCCGAAGAGCGCGAGATAGAGCAGCGGCTGCGAGATGCCGATGACAAGCCAGACGACGTTGCGCAGCGACAGCCGCATCGAGCGGGTGAAGATCACCCAGGTGTCGGACAGGAAACGCATGGCAGGTGTGGCTCCTTAGACGGTGGTGGGAAGGGGGTCGTCGCGCAGGGCGCGACCGGTGAGCGATAGGAACACGTCGTCGAGCGTGGGGCGATGGACCTCGATCCCCGCTAGGCCAACGCCGGCCTGCTCGAAGGCAGCGAAGAGCTCGGGGAGCGCCAGGCTGGCGTCGGGAACGTTGAAGTCGACGACGTCGCCGTCGCTCCGCGCCACGGTTGCGTGCGCCGTCGCCGCGAGCACCGCGAGTGCCGTCCCCACCTCGTCGGCATCGCGCAGGCGCAAGCTCACGGCGTCGCCGGAGACCGCGCGCTTGAGCTCCCCCGGAGTCCCGCGCGCGACGATCACACCGTGGTCGATGACAAGGATGTTGTCGCACAGCGCGTCGGCCTCCTCGAGGTAGTGCGTGGTCAGGAAGACCGTTACCCCGCGGTCGTCGCGGAGCGCCCGGATGTGGCGCCACAGGTTGGCGCGCGCCTGAGGATCGAGCCCTGCCGTCGGTTCGTCCATGAACAGGAGCGGGGGCTCGTTGATCAGCCCGAGGGCGATGTCGAGGCGCCGGCGCTGCCCGCCGGAGAGCGTCCGTGTCTGCCGCTCCCACGTCCCGTCGAGCTCGATCTCGGATATGAGCTGGCGCCCGCGGCGCTTGGAATCGGCCTTGGAGAGGCCGCACAGGCGGCCGTGGTCGACGAGCTCCTCGCCCACCGTCGCCTCGGGCGAGGTCGAGCCCCCCTGCGGGACGTAGCCGATGCAGCGACGGACCTGCACCGGGTCCTTGCGCAGATCGTGGCCCGCCACCGTCGCCGTCCCCGCGGTGGGCGAGAGCAGCGTCGTGAGCATGCGTTGTGTCGTGGTCTTGCCGGCGCCGTTGGGGCCGAGGAAGCCGACGATCTCGCCCGCGTCGACGTCGATGTCCACCCCGTTGACCGCCTCGACGGTGCCCGCGCGGGTGCGGTAGCTCTTGGTCAAGCCGCGTGCTTCAATCATCCCCGTGAGCCTCCTCGTCAAGTTTGACTATGCGACTGCTTATTCAATCTTGAATAGTCACACTTGTCAAGTAGGCTTCTCGGCCCGTGTCCGTCAACCGCCTTCTCATCCTCGGCGTGGTGCGCATCTTCCAGCCCGTGCACGGCTACTTCGTGCGCCGGGAGCTCATGACCTGGCGCGCCGAGGAGTGGGCCCACATCAATCCAGGTTCGATCTACAACGCCCTGCGCACCCTGACCCGCGAGGGTTTCCTCGCCGAGGTAGGCACCGAGACGCAAGGAGGGCGACCGGCGCGCACCTCCTACCGTCTCACCACCGACGGAGAGACTGAGTTTCTGCAGCTCTTGCGGCCGATGCTGTGGACCCTCGAGCCTTACGCGCAGACCAACCTCCTCGCCGCCTGGGGCTTCGCCTACGCGCTCTCACGCGACGAGGTGATCGCCGCCCTCGAGCACCGAGTCGAGCAGGTCGCCGCGCACCGGACGTCGATCGAGTTCGCGATCGACGGCATGCGGCGAGGCTCCGGGCCTCCGGAGCTCGTCGCCGAGCACCTGCGCCTCACCCAGGCCCGGCTCGACGGCGAGGCGGCGTGGAGCGCGGATCTCGCGGCTCGGCTGCGGGCCGGGGAGTACTGGTTCGAGGGGGAGCCAAACCCGCCGTGGCCAACCAGAGACCGCGTGGAAGAGGACGGCGAGCCCGATCCCGGTCAGCCGCGCTGATCGTCCGGCCACACTCCGTGCCGTGCGTAATGCCTGCGTTACCAGGCTTGGCGTCGGTTTGAGTTTTGAGGGGTAGTCTCTTAACTCACTATGCCGATCGCCTGCGTTTTCAGGTGTGAGTTCTGCGAAGCCCGCCCTGATGCGGACACTCAGCACGCACTCGAGCGGCAGCTGCTGGATCTGCGCCATGGCGAGTACGTGGATGCGGATCCCGGTCACTGGCTGACCTGGTTCGGACGCGGCATGTACGGGCGGACCCGTTACGCGTGCGGAGATCACCGCGGCGAGCTGAAGGCGATGCTGCGCGAGCACTACGGCACGCTCGGCTGGCACCCATGGGCGATGGGCCCCCATCCCTGGGCCGGCCGTCGCGGCACCGATCGTGCGCGCCATCTCGCGCGCTCGCTCAAGGGCACGTTCGGCATGCCCGGCGCTCCGTAGCCTGCACGAGTCATGCCGGCGCGCGCTCGGCGTGCCGAAAACCGTTCAGACGTGAGACGATCGCGCCGTGATCACCGATCAAGGAACCGACTGTGGCTGATCTGCTCCCCACCCACGGTGCGGGATCCTCCCCCTTCCCGCCGATTGCCGACTACGGCTTCCTGTCCGACTGCGAGGTCACCGCGCTGGTCTCCTCGGGGGGAAGCGTGGAATGGATGTGCGTCCCCCGGATGGACTCGCCGAGCGTGTTCGGCGCCATCCTCGATCGCGACGCCGGCACCTTCCGTATCAACCCCGCCGGTGTCGACGTGCCCGCCGCCCGCCGCTACATCCCGGGCACGCTGATCCTGGAGACGAGCTGGTGGACGCCGGGCGGCTGGCTGATCGTCCGCGATGCCCTGCTCATGGGGCACTGGCACCACGAGACCGAGCGATCGACCTCGCATCGCCGGGCTCCGACTGACTACGACGCCGACCACGTGCTGCTCCGCGTCGTGCGCTGCGTCAACGGCGAGGTACAGCTCCGCATGGACTGCTCCCCGGTGTTCGATTACGGCCAGGCGCCGGCCGAATGGAAGTACTCCGGGAGCGGATACCACGAGGCGGTGGCCACTGGGGGCGGATCGAAGCTCGAGCTCCGGCTCACCAGCGATCTCAACATCGGCTTCGAGGGTCCCTCGGCCACCGCGCGCACGCTGGTCAAGGCCGGGGAATGGCGGTTCGTCGCCCTCTCCTGGAGCGAGCACGCTCCCCCGCGCACGCTCGCGGAGGCGCGCGAGCGGATGACCTGGACCGCGCATCACTGGCAGCACTGGCTGAACCGGGGGCGCTTCCCCGACCACCCGTGGCGAGCCGCGCTGCAGCGATCGGCCCTGACCCTCAAGGGACTCACGTGGGCGCCGACGGGCGCGATCTCCGCCGCGGCCACCACCTCGCTCCCCGAGACGCCGGGGGGCGAGCGCAACTGGGACTACCGCTACACGTGGCTGCGCGACTCCGCCTTCACGCTGTGGGCCCTGTACACCCTCGGGCTCGACTGGGAGGCCAACGACTTCTTCTACTTCATCGCCGACATCGCCGAGGCCAGCGATGGAGAGACGCAGATCATGTACGGGATCAACGGCGCCCGCGCCCTCGACGAGGCGCTCCTCGATCACCTTTCCGGCTACGAGGGCGCCCGGCCGGTGCGGATCGGTAACGCCGCCTACGAGCAGGAGCAGCACGACGTGTGGGGGGCGATCGTCGGCTCGATCTACCTCTACATGCGCGAGCGCGACCGCCTCGAGGACCGCCTGTGGGCGATCGTCGTGGCCCAGGTCGAGAGCGCGCTCAAGAACTGGCGCGAGCCCGACCGCGGGATGTGGGAGGTCCGGGGCGAGCCCAAGCACTTCACGGCTTCCAAGGTCATGTGCTGGCTCGCGGCCTATTGCGGCGCGCGACTGGGCGAGGCCCGCGGGGAGACCGAGCACGCCCGGCGCTGGGACGCCGCCGCCGAGGTGATCAGATCGGACGTGCTCTCGAGCGCGGTCGACGAGCGCGGAGTGTTCGTGGCCCACTACGACACCACCGCGCTCGACGCTTCGGTCCTCTTGATACCCCTCGTCGGCATGCTCCCCGGCGACGACGAGCGCGTGCGCGCCACCGTGCTGGCGATCGCCGACGAGCTCACCGAGGAGGATCTGGTGCTCCGGTACCGGCCCGACGAGACCGACGACGGGCTCGCCGGCGATGAGGGCACCTTCACGATCTGCTCGTTCTGGCTCGTGTCCGCCCTGGTCATCATCGGCGAGCCGGAGCGCGCCCGAGCCCTATGCGAGAAGCTCCTCTCCCTGGCCAGCGACCTGCACCTCTATGCCGAGGAGATCGACTCCCATACCGGGCGCCACCTCGGCAACTTCCCCCAGGCATTCACCCACCTCGCGCTCATCAACGCGGTGATGCAGGTGATCGGCGCCGAGCGAGGACGGCAGCCCCAGCAGCTGGCGGTCGAGAGCCAGCGCGCTCCGTGATCTGGGGCGCACCCGAGCTGATCGAGCTCGGTGCCCTCGGCGTCGGCGCGGGCGCACTCAACGCGGCCGCCGGCGGCGGGTCGCTGCTCACCTTTCCCGCCCTCGTCGCGTTCGGCTTGCCGCCGCTGACCGCGAACCTCTCGAACACGGTGGCCCAGTGCCCGGGTTACATCGCGATCGTGCAGGGATACCTGCCCGAGCTCGCGGGCACCCGGCAGCGCATCCTGCGCCTCCTCCCCGCCGCGCTCCTCGGCGGCGTCGCCGGAGTGGCCGCCCTTGAGCTCGCCTCCCCCGCGGCCTTCCGCGCCGTGGTGCCCGCGCTCGTGATCCTCGCCTGCGTGCTCCTGGCGGTCCAGCCGCGGGTCGCGCGGATGATCTCTGAGCGGGGGTCCCCCCACGCCACGGCGGTCAGCCTGCACGCCGCCGTCGTCTTCACCTGCGCCTACGTGGCCTACTTCGGAGCCGCCGCCGGCGTGCTCCTGCTCGCCGTGCTGGGAGTCTTCGTCGTCGACAGCGTCCAGCGCCTGAACGCCCTCAACCGGCTCCTCATCATGATCATCAACGTCCTCGCCGCCGTCCTCTTCATTGTCCTCGGACCGGTGAGCTGGCCGGCGGTCGCGGTCCTGGCTCCCACGACGATGGTGGGCGGCCGGGCCGGTGTGTCGGTCGTCCGCCACCTCGGCTCCGAGGCTTTGCGGGCGCTCGTGCTGGTGATCGGCGTGGGAGCGAGCGTGTATCTCGGGATTACCTACTGGTGAGGCGGACGCTCACGTAAAGCTGATCACGCTCCGGATCCCGTCCTGGCGTTCCATCAGCTCGAACCCGTGGTTGACCTCGTCGAGGGTGATCCGGTGGGAAACGAAAGCGTCGACGTCGATGTCCCCATCGAGGTAGCGCTGCACGAGCTGGGGGACCTGATCGCGTCCCTTGAGCCCGCCGAACGAGGAGCCGCATACCCGCCGGCCGGTTATCAGGTAGCGCGGGATGATGTCGAGCGTCTCCCCCTTGCCGGCCACCCCGGCGACCGTGCACAGCCCCCACCCCATCCGCGCCGCCTCGACCGCCTGGCGCATCACCTGGACGAGTCCCGTCGCTTCGAAGGTGTAGTCGGCGCCGAAGCCCCCGGTCTCCGCGAGCACGCGCTCGAGCGCATCCGCTCCCCCGACCCACACGTCCGTCGCGCCCTGGCCGCGGGCCAGCTCGAGCCGCTCCTCCGACAGATCCACGCAGATGATGCGCTCGGCTCCCTGAAGACGGCAGCCGGCGACGGCGCCGAGACCCACCATCCCCGCGCCGAACACCATGCACGTCGACCCCGGCTCGACCTTGGCGGTGAACATCGCCGCCCCCAGCCCGGTGGAGAGACCGCAGGCGAACAGGCACGCCCGGTCGAGCGGCGCCTCGTCGGAGACATGGGCGAGCGCGATCTCGGGCATCACCGTGTACTCGGCGAAGGTGCTCGTGCCCATGAAGTGACGGATCGGCTCGCCATCGCGCGAGAGCCGGGTCGTCCCGTCGGGCAGATACCCGCGGTTCTGCTGCTCGCGGATCGCCAGGCACAGGTTCGTCTTCGGGCTCAGGCAATGGACGCACTCCTTGCATTGCGGAGAGAACAGGGTCACCACCCGGTCCCCCGGCGCCAGGCTCGTGACCCCCTCGCCCACACGCTCGACCACGCCCGCCCCCTCGTGCCCGAGCACCGTGGGCGCGTAACCCGAAGGATCGACCCCGGACGCCGTGTACATGTCCGTGTGGCACACCCCGCACGCCTCCAACCGCACGAGCACCTCACCCGCCGCAGGCTCGGCCAGCTCGAGCTCGGTGACGTTGAGCGGCTTACCGAACTCCTCGAGCACTGCAGCACGAATCTTCACAAGCGGCTCCTCCTGGGGGTGGCGTGGCGGTATGGCCGGTGGGGCGCGTCGCGGGCGCCGGGCGCGACGGCGACGCGGGGGCGCCGCGCGGTTCGGCGGGGCCGCACAGTCTGCCCGCTCAGCGCGAGGCGTGGTCGATTTTGGTCCACATTGAGCCCTTTTCGACCACGCCTCGTCCCAACGCCGTTCAGCTCAAGGGGACGGGCGGGCGGTACAGCCGAGGGTGGCGCCGAGCCCTACGCGCGCCCGGACGGGCGGGACGTCGGCCGCCGGCCCACCTGAGTCCGCGCCCACCCTTCGCCCGAGCCCTAATCCAACAAAGCCTGGGCCGCCGGTCGACGCCGCG
>JALYZL010000259.1 GCA_030948875.1 Actinomycetota bacterium | reverse complement strand
GCCCGAGCGCGCTGGCCCGGCGGGTCGGCGTGCACCTCGCCACGATGACCGGAATCCTCGATCGCCTGGAACGGGGCGGCTGGATCGCGCGGGACCGGGACGAGAGCGACCGGCGGGCGGTGCTGGTCCGCAGCGTGCCCGCCAAGCAGGGCGACATCTTCCGCCTGTACGACGGCATGAACCGCTCGCTCGACGAGATCTTCGAGCGCTACTCCGACGAGGAGGTCGACCTCATCGTCGACTTCCTGCAGCGCTGCACCGAAGCGGGACGGTCGGCAACGAACCGGTTCGCGGTCGGCTTGGACTAAGCCCCGGTATCACCGGTTGGCGCTCGACCGCTCGCTACCCAAGGAACGCAACGTCGTAGAACGCTCCTTCGCCCTGGCCAAACAGCGCAGGCCCTGGCCACCCCGATACGACATGCTCGCCATCACCTACCGCGCCGCCGTCGTCCTGTCCGCGGGTATCACCTGGACCCGCATATAGCAGAGCCGACCACCAGCACGAGCTTCCCGCGCACGTGACCGTCCTCGCTGACGCGGTGCGCCTCGGCGATCTCGGCGAGCGGGAAGGTCTGCGCGACCGGGAGCGCGAAGCGCTCGGACTCGATCAACTCGGCGATCTCGGCGAGCGCGTGGACCGCGCGGCCAGCGTCCCCGCTGCTGAACCTCACCCCGTGCTCCTGCGCGCCACTGAAGTCGGCGATCGTCACGACGTGCTCCGGGCCGCCCGCGAGCTCGATGAGCTCGGGCAGGACGCCGCTGCCGGCGACGTCGAGCGCTAGATCGACGCCGTTAGGCGCGAGCGCGCGAACCCGCTCGACGAGGCCCCCGCCGTAGGCGACCGGCTCGGCCCCCAGCGAGTGAAGGTACTCATGGTTTGCCGGACTCGCGGTGCCGATCACGCCCGCACCGCGCGCCACGGCCAGCTGAACCGCGGCGCTGCCGACGCTTCCGGAGGCGCCGTTGATGAGCAGCGTGCTGCCGCTCGCCACGCCGAGCTGGTCGAGCGCGCGCGTGGCCGTCTCGATGGCGGCCGGCAGGGCGGCAGCGCCAGGGAAGTCGAGCGACGGCGGGATCGGCGCACAGTAGGACAGCACCGCCAGCTCGGCTTGGGCCGTCCCCTCCGGGGAGAAGCCGAACACGCGGTCGCCGACGGCCACGTCCGCAACGCCCTCGCCGAGCTCGTCGACGACGCCCGCCGCCTCGTAACCCATCGTCTGCGGGAGCTCGGCATCCATCAGGCCCTTGCGCTTCTTCCAGTCGCTCGGGTTGACGCCGGCCGCGCGTACCGCAATCCGGACCTGGCCGGGACCCGGATGCGGATCCGGAAGATCGACGATCTCGAGGACCTCCGGGCCCCCGAACCGGCTGAACCGGACTGCCTTCATCATTCGCTCCGATCTCGATCGAGGCTGTCGCGGTTGCTGCGCATACGACAGTCTGCCAGCCTCGCGTGCCGGGCCCCGAGCTCAGGCCACGCGCGAGCAGGGCTGTCCGGTGCCCCTCGGCCCCGGCGCGCCGCCGTCGTCCTGTCCGCGGCATCACCTGGACCCGCGGATAGGAGACACGCTCTAGCAGAGCCGCGAGAGCTTCTTCCACGAGTGCAGCGTCCGTCGTCCCCGACCGCACGCTCCGCGCGTGTTCGAGCAGGGACGCGTCGACCGCCGTGCTTAGGCGCATGTGAGTCATGCCATCACGATGCCAACTGTCTCGCCGACGACGGCGGTGACTGGTGCTACCCACCCGACGCCGGGCGTGCGATCGCCCTGCTGACGACCGCGGACACCCTGCGGCACGACGCCTACAACGTCTCCAGCGGCCGGTCGTGGGCACGGGCGTCGCTAGATTGGGCCCCTGTGGGGAGGTTGATACTGCTCAACGGTGCTCCGGGGACCGGTAAGTCGACGCTGGCGCAGCTCTACCTCGATAGCCACCCGCTGGCGCTCGCCCTGGACATCGACACCGTTCGGGCGATGCTGGGTCGGTGGATTGATCGCCCTGTCGAGTCAGGTCTCGCCGCCCGCGCGGTGGCGATCGAGATGGCGCGCGCCCATCTAGGCGCGGGACACGACGTGATCGTTCCGCAGTACCTCGGCCGGGTCGAGTTCGTCGATCAACTAGACCGGCTCAGCCGGGCCGTCTGTGTGCCGTTCATCGAGACCGCCCTGCTGGCCGACGCTGCCGACGCAGTAGCACGTATTACCCGAAGATCGCAGGTCGCCGAAACGAGCTCGCACCGTAATGCCGCCGCACTCCAGCAACTTGACGGCGGCTTCTCCGCCGTCGCAGAGGCAATTGCCCGAGTAGAACAAGTCATCGCTCAGCGACCCAACACACGCTTGATCCACAGCGTGGATGGCGAAATCGACCTGACCTACCAAAGAGTCCTCGGCGAGCTCGACTGTTAGACGTTCCCCGCGCGAGAGTCAGCGTGCGCACGCCCCAGAGCCGTCCGAGACTCGGGCTTGACCTTGACGTAGGGTCGGGGCTGCAGGCTGACACCATGACCTCGACACCAGCCCTTGAGATCGCCGGGCTGACCAAGTCCTACGGCGACCACACGGTACTTAGGGGCATCAATCTGAAGGTCCCCTCGGGCACAATCGTCGCGCTGCTGGGCTCTAACGGCGCCGGCAAGACCACGGCGGTGAAGATCCTCTCCACGCTCCTCAAGGCCGACGGCGGAACCGCAGCCGTCAACGGGTACGACGTCGCCACTCATCCCGCGAAGGTACGCGAATCGATCAGCCTCACCGGACAGTTCGCCGCCGTCGACGAGATCCTCACTGGGCGGGAGAACCTCGTACTCGTCGCCCAACTGCGACACCTCAGGGATCCAGGCGGGATCGCGGACGACCTGCTTGCCCGGTTCGACCTGACCGACGCGGCCGGGCGCAGGGTGGCGACCTACTCGGGCGGGATGCGCCGTCGGCTCGACATCGCGATGAGCTTGATCGGTGAGCCGCCCGTGCTCTTCCTTGACGAGCCGACGACGGGACTCGATCCACAGTCGCGGATCGAGGTCTGGAGGACGGTCCAAGCGCTCGCCAGCCAGGGCACCACGGTGCTGCTCACCACGCAGTACCTCGACGAGGCCGAACAACTCGCCGACCGGATCGCGATCCTCCACGAGGGACGCATCATCGCCGACGGCACTCTCGCCGAGCTCAAGCAACTGCTCCCGGCGAGCAAGGTCGAGTACGTCGAGAAGCAGCC
>JALYZL010000245.1 GCA_030948875.1 Actinomycetota bacterium | reverse complement strand
CCTGCCCCCACCGACCCGGCTGAGTTCCCGCAGGAGCTTTGGGCCGAGGACCTCATCCGCGGCTACCGTGTCGAGGTCTCCGCCGAGGGTGGTCCCTGGCTGTCGCTGTGCTCGCGCGTCGGTACCTACGACCTCGTCGACGACAGCGGAAACCTCGTCAAGCGTGCGCTCGAGCACACCGACGAGGGCTACGTCAAGCGCACCTCCGGCAGCTCGCAGGGCGAGGGGAAGCCGCTCTACGTCGGCGAGACGCTCGCGCGCTGGACGGGCTGGAGCCTCGTCGTGCAGCGACCGGGCAAGACGCTGGAGAACGACGTCGAGGGCACCCGCAAGCCGCCGGAGAAGTACGACGAGCCGCGGCCGCCCCGCGACGAGGTGCACACGGAGTTCCGGATCATCACGACGTTCTCAGCCGTGCCGGGATCGCTGCCGCGGCTGCGGTTCGGCACGAGCTACCGGTTGCGCGCGCTATGCGTCGACCTGTCCGGCGAGCTGCTCGCCGATCCGCTGGCCAACGCGCCCGCGACGGATCCGGTCACTTACCGTCGCTTTGAGCCCGCTGGCCCGCCGGCGGCGCTCGCGCTTCGCGGCTTCCGGCCGGGCGAGTCGCTCGAGCGAGTCGTCCTGCGCAGCGACTACGACCGCGACAACCCCACCTACGACAACGACCCGAGCAGCCCCTTCCCGCAGGCCCCGGCCGACGCCGAGGCGCAGCGCACCCGCCATCTGTTCCCACCCAAGACCTCCCAGCAGATGGCCGAGGTGCACGGCAAGCTCGACGCGGCCTTCGGCGCGGGCGGCGATCCGGCCGCCGGCTACGCCCTCTCCCTCCGCGAGTCCGGCACCTTCTCGGACCCGAAGGTCGCGCCCTTCGGCACGCCGACGCAGGTCGGCGACCTGTGGACCAACGCGGCCGACGAGACGCTGACGACGCCCTACCTCCCGGACCCGATCGTCGCGGGCGCAGCGCTCCGTGGGGTGCCCGGCGTGACCAATCAGACGGATGTCGGCGGGCTGCCCGTCCACCAGGTCGACGACGGCAGCGGCGGCACCGAGGCGCTGCTCCAGATCCCGTACACGGGCGACTGGCCTGACCTACAAGCCTTTCGCCTGCGCGTCGCCGAGCAGACCTCCGGCGGCCAGGCGCCGACGTGGGACGCGACCGAGCGCCTGCTCACCGTCTACCTGCCCAAGGCCGGGCGGGCGCACGTGCGCTACAGCTCATATGTCGGCGCAGGGCAGCTCGACCACCATGGCATGTGGGACTGGGTCGGACCCGATGATCCGACCGGCGCGCTGCGCGCCCAGTCGGACTCCGGGGCGCACTGGATGCTCACGCCGGCACGGACGTTCGTACTCCTCCACGCCACGCAGCGGCCCCTGAAGACCGCGCACTTCGCCCAGCTCACCGCGGCGCGGACGACCCTCGGCCAGACCGACGCGCAGCTCGAGAACGGCGTCCTCCAGCTCGACGCTCCGAGCACCGGGCGCATAGACGTGCTGAGCAGCTGGACGGAGTGGCTCGACGATCCGGTCACCGGCGTCAATCAGGCTCCGCGCCAGGCCGTCGCCTGCAACTTCGCCGTCGACCCGGACAGCTGGACCGATGGCATGGCCTTCCCGCCACCGAATCCGGTTTCCCCCGCGCGCCAGCAATTCGGCGACACGCGGCGCCGCGACGTGACCTATGGTGTGCGGGCGACGACGGCCTTCCGCGAGTACTTCGAGACGCCCGTGCCCGAGCTGACGCGGGACACGCCGGCGGCGGACCTCGTCACGACGATCGTCCCCAACTCCGCCCGCCCGATCGCGCCGACCGTCCTCTATGCGGTCCCGGCGTTCGCCTGGACGCGCGAGACGGTGGCGCCCAACTGGCAGACCCAGACCGAGACGCGCGGGGGCGGCGGGCTGCGCGTCTTCCTCGACCGCCCGTGGTACCAGTCCGGTGAGGGCGAGCTGCTCGGCATCGTGCTGCAGACCGCCAACCAGCCGCTGCCGGACACGCTGCGCTCGCGCTACGGCTTGGACCCGATCTGGTCCGGTCCGGTGGACCCAAACGCCGTGGAACTCGACGCCAGCCACTTCCCCGGGAGCGTCGCGGAGCAGACGGTCACGCTCGCCGAGCCCGACCCGGCGACCGGCGGGGAGCTGACCGCGGACGTCGTCGGCTTCAAGCCCGTGTGGGACACCGACCGCCGGCGCTGGGTCTGCGACATCGAGCTCGACCTCAAGGCCCTGCCGTGGAGCGCGTCGCCGTTTGTGCGCTTCGCGTTCGTGCGCTTCCAGCCCAAGTCGTTCGACGGCGCGCACGTGTCGAAGGTGGTCCTCGGTGAGTTCGGGCTCGTCGCGCCCGACCGCGCGCTCACCGTCACCTGGCAAGGCGACCAGCAGGTCCACGTCGCGCTCACCGGCCAGGCGCCGACCTCGCCGTTTCCCCCGCGCGTCGCCTTCCGCGTGCAGACAACGACGGTCCCCGCCGGGCAGACCCGGGATGAGCTGGACTGGACCTGGGCGGCGGGCGATCCGCAGGACGTCAACGACGCGGTCGCGTTTGAAACGCTCACCGCAGGCGTCCTCGGTCCCGATGATGCGATGACGTGGGAGAGCGACGTCAAGCTCCCCGTTGTGCGCGGCAGCGCGCCGATGCGCCTGGAGATCGTCGAGTACGAGTTCCTGCGCTCCGACGGACGCAACTTCGGCCGCGACTTCGGCCGCGGGCTGCCGCGCGTCGCCTTCGCGGCGCACATCGACCTCGACTGACCCTCGGGGCTCCCCGGCTCGGCTCAGGCGGGCCGGGTGGGGCCGCCTTCCGCCGGGCTCAAACGAGCGGGTGGGGCGCCCGCCCAAAGCTCACCGCTGCGCCCACCACCTCCCCCGCACAAGATCATGAAACACGACCACATTGCGCCCACAGGTCGTGACCACCTCCCAGTACCGCCGGCGGACCGGTCGGTCGGTCCACCATCGATCCTCGATCAGCCATGACTCGCGCACCGCGTCGACCTCGCGCCCGTCGATCGCGAGCGGGCACCCGTCGGGAGCGGCGGTGACCGAGGCTCGGGTGGGGACGGCGAGACGGCGAGGCCCGGCCATCGCGCTCAACCCTCGAACGGGGCCAGCACCGCGCGGCGCTCGGGCACGCGGGAGTCTGGATCGATCTCGAGCACGCGCAGCGCCGCGTCGGGGCCGGCGGCGGCGCGCGCTTGGCGAATCGCCTCGCGCAGGCGCGCGTTG
>JALYZL010000231.1 GCA_030948875.1 Actinomycetota bacterium | reverse complement strand
CGCACTCGTCCCCGCCCAGCCCATTGGTCTCGGTATCGACCACGAGGAGCTCCACCGTCCCGAGCGGGTGCGCGAGCAGGTCCATCCCGCGGTAATACGCCTCGCGCCGGACGGAGTGCACGGATGCTTGCAGCGCAGGGCCGCAGGAAACCGGGTGCGACCGTCCCGCGGGGTACGATCAGGTCAGCCAAGACACTGGAAGGAGGCGTGACATGACCACAGTCGCCGTCGACGCGGAGAAGCTGCGTCAGCTCGACGAGGACACGCGCCAGGCCTGGAATACCTACAGCGATTGCCTACGCGACGTGAGCGCCGCGGAGTACGAGCTGATCGAGAGCACGAGCTGGGATCAGCTCAAGCTCGAGCTTCGTCGCTTGGAAGAGCGACGTCGTGCGCTCGGGCGCAGCGCCCAGCGCTGAGCCCGTCGCGGACACCCCAGCAGCACGCCGGCGCTGCGTGTCCGCGGCACCGCGCAGAGCATCGTCGTCAGTTAGGGTTCGCAGGCAACCGAGGCTGAAGGCCTGGCGCCCCCGGCTCACGCCAGGTCGTTTTGAGAGGAGAGCCTGGATGACGATGCGGCAGATCACGATGATCGGCATTGTGGGCGCGACTGCCATCCTCATCTCGGGGTGCGGCGGCGGCACAGGCACCTTCGCGGACAAGCCACGACCGCCGCAGCCGATCACCATCACCGGCTCGGTCAGCAATTCGCGCGTGCTCATCTTCCCCACCACCTTCGGCGCCGGACCGATCAACCTGATCGTGACCAATGCGGCCAGCCGATCGGTCTCGCTCGCCGTGCAAGACGCCCGCGGCCGCGCGGTGGCCAACCTGCAATCGATCAACCCCCAGACCCCGGGCGACGTCAAGTTCGACATCGCGCCGGGCGACTACGTGGTGATCGCCAGCCCGGCAGGCATCAAGCCTGCCGAGCTGCACGTCCGGAGCGAGCGGCCGAGCCAGGGCAACGGAGTCCTCCAGCCTTAGACTTAGTCCCGTACGATCTCCTCTTTTCGAACCCGAGCAGGAAGAGGTAGTGCGTGGCCGTCGATTTGAGCCGAGTCGCAGAGGTCGAGACGGAGCCGGGCGAGCTGCCGCCGACGATGGCGGCGTGGGTCATCCGCGAGGAGCGATTCGGCGAGCCTCTCGAGGCGTTCCAGCTCGAGGAGATCGAGGTGCCCGAGCCGGGCGCGTTCGAGGTGATCGTGCGCGTGATGGCCGCGGGCGTGAACTTCAACAACGTGTGGGCCGCGCTTGGCGAGCCGGTGTCGGTGTTCCGCTACCACCCGAAGGAGAACCATCACATCGGCGGCTCCGATGCCTCGGGCGTCGTGTGGAAGGTCGGCGAAGGCGTCACGCGGTGGAAGCCCGGGGACGAGGTCGTCGTCCACTGCAACCAGGCCTCCTACGAGGATCCCGAGGTCCACGGCCTCGATCCGCTCGCGGCACCCTCCCAGCAGATCTGGGGCTACGAGACGAGCTGGGGCTCGTTCGCGCAGTTCTGCAAGGTTCAAGCCCAGCAGCTGCTCCCCAAGCCCAAGCACCTCGCGTGGGAGGAGGCGGCGGCGTACGGGCTAACCTACTTCACCGCCTACCGGATGCTGATCGACCGCTGCAAGCTGCAGGCCGGCCATCGCGTCCTCATCTGGGGCGCCGCCGGCGGCCTCGGGGTGTTCGCGACCCAGCTCTGCCGTCTCACCGGCGCCGAGTCCGTCGGCGTTGTCTCCAGCGATGCCAAGGGGCAGCTGATCAAGGATCTGGGCGCGACCGGGTACATCCACCGCGGCGAGTACGACGGGATGATGCGGCTGGGCAACGAGTCCGCTGAGGAGGAGAAGGCCCGTTTCAAGGAGTCGCGGCGCTTCGGCAAGGCGGTCGAGAAGATCCTTGGCGGACCGCCCGACATCGTCTTCGAGCACGTCGGCAAGGCGACCTTCCCCACCTCGGTCCTAACCGTCAAGCCGTTCGGCAAGGTCGTGATCTGCGGCGCCACCTCTGGCTATCAGCTCGACTTCGACGTAAGGTATCTGTGGATGCGCCAGAAGGAGATCCTCGGCTCGCATTTCGCCAACGCGTGGGAGGCGAACAAGGCCAACGAGCTCATCGAGCAGTCTAAGATCCGGCCCGTGCTCTGGCAGACGATGGGATTCGACGGGGTCGCCGAGGCCCATCAGCTGCTCCGCGACAACAAGCATCTGGGCAAGATCGCCATCCTCGTCGGCGCCACCGAGGAGGGTCAGGGCCGGACGGGCGAAGGGCCCGGCGCGATCCGCGCCGAGGTGGGCGCCTGATCATGTCGAGCGTCGTCTACATCCCCTGGTACGCCACCGTCCTGCGCCAGGACGCGTTCGCCGAGGCGGTGGTGGCGATCGCCCCGGTGGCGCTGCGCTACGGCGCCACGAAGTACGCCGTCCACCGCTCGCGCGACGACCGCTACAAGATCACCCAGATGGCCTGGTTCGAGTCGAAGGTCGACTGGTACAAGTTCTGGGAGGGTCCGGAGATGATCGAGTTCCGGGCCAGCCAATCGGGGAAATTCCAGGTGCCCATCGTCTACGTGTGGCACGACGAGCTGACGGTCGGCGAGATCGTGCTCGCCGAAGAGACCGTCTCCGCGGCGTAGGCCTGCGCCGGCGCCCACGAGAGTGTCCTTCTTCCGCTCCCGGGTCACGCTCCTGGCCGTCCTCCTCGCCCGGATCGGGTACGGAGCGGTTCTCGTGCTCGACCCGGCACGACTGACCAAGCGCTGGCTCGGACCGCCGAGCGAGCCGACCGAGGTTGCCTTGCGGGGCCTTGGCGCACGCGAGATCGTCCTCCACGCGATGGCGCTGGTGTGTGCTCTGCGCGGAGGGCCGGTGCGTCCCTTCCTGGCGGCGAGCATGGCCGGCGACCTGGCCGACATCGGCGCCACCGTCGCGGCGCGACGGGGCATCCCCAAGCGGGCTGTGCCGGCGACGATCGTCGTGGCCGGCGCCTCGATGGCTCTCAGTGCCGGCGTGGCGGCCGGCGCCGACAGCTAGCGCTCAACACGTCCTCGCACGCGCGGCTGGCATCGGCCCCTACCGAACTTTTATGCTTCGGTTTCGAGACCGATGACGCGGGCGCACAAGATCGCGAATCTCACTTGCTGATTTCACGATCTCACGCCGATTCCAGCGGCGCCATCGTCAGCCCCGCGCCGTCGAGCTGCTGCCAGTAGCTCTCGGCGTCCTCGCGGGCGCCGCTGTAGACGATCGCCCGGCCGGACTTGTGGATCTGGTCGGCGAAGCGATAGCCGTCGGCAAGAGACACGCCGGGCACGATGCGCGCGAGGGACTCCGCGACGTGATCGAAGGTGTTGTGGTTGTCGTTGAGAACGATGACCCGCCAATGGCCGCCGAGACCACTGCCGGGGCCGCCCACGCGGGGCAGTTCCACCGTCTGCGGCATCCGGTCAGGATAGCGGCGGTCCGACCGGCTCCGAGCGCTTTCGCCAGTAACGCGAGAGGCCGGCGAAGAGCTGGTCCTTCGGCGCGGCCTGGGTGTAGGAGACCGCCGTCTCGGGGTCGCCGGCGGCCGCCACGTCGCGCACCACCCGCTCGAGGAAGGCGTCCCGGTCGCCGCTGCGGGCGAGCTCGGCCTGCTCGTCGAGCCGGCGATGCATCTCCTCGAGGTGGCTGGCCGGATCCTCGGCGGCCCCGAAGTGGGTCATCGCCAGCCGCTCGGGCGCCCAGGCGGCGATCCGGTCGACCGAGCTGTGCCATGCCTCGATGTCGATGTCGGGCGGCGGGGTTGGGGGCATGATGAAGGTCGAAGGGGGAACCCGGACCCCGCCGACATCGCCCACGTAGGCGATCCCGTCGTGCAGGTAGGAGACGTGGTGCGAGGCGTGGCCGGGGGTGTAGGCGACCTCGAAGCCGCCGGGGAGGGTCTCGCGGCCGGAGAGGATGTGTAGGTTGTCCTCCGGGACGGCGACGAAGTCCCCCCACAGGCGATCCATGTCATCGCCGTACAAGCGTCGTGCGCTGTCGAGAAGCCGACTCGGATCGGCCATATGCGGCGCCCCGCGCTCGTGCACGTACACCTCCAGGTCGGGCCAGCGCTCGACCAGCGACCCGCTCGCGCCCGCGTGGTCCAGGTGGATGTGGGTGAGGAGCAGGGCCCGGGGGCGCTCGTCGCCCAATGCCGCCAGCAGGGTGTCGAGGCACGACGTGGGCCCGGGGTCGACGAGCACGTCCCCAACCTGCCAGCAGCCGATCACGCGGTCGTTGCCGAGATGCATAAGGTCGATGACGCGCATGCTCATAAACCTAGACGACGACCGGCGCCGCGCTCCGCGAGCCGGACCTGCGTGCTCAGGCCTGCCCCGGGTGGAACGGCCCCGGGTCGCCCTCCCATGGCTCGATCGGTGGCATGTCCACCGTCGGCTGGTCAGTGGTCGAGTGCGCCGCTCGCGGCCGCTCGGCGGCAGGGTAGTCCTCGGTCGTCAGCTCCACAGCGGGATGGTCCGCGGTGGTCTGCTCCACGGTCGGCTCATCCTCTTCGAGGAGCGGACCGGGGTCGTCGACGAGAAGATGGTCAGGCTCGTCGAGGAGCGGATCGGGGTCGTCGAGTCCCTCGGCCGCGCCGTCGAAGGGCTGTGCGGGGGTATGCGCTTCGATCGACTCGACATGCATTTCGATTCCCGCATCGACCGTGGGCACGGCCTCGGCCATCTCCATGTCCTCCGGTGCCGGCGGGGCGGCCGGGAAGCGTTCCATGGCCGACTCGGCGAGCTCCATGAGGCGGCGCGCCAGCTCTTGGGCGTCGGTGACGATGCTGTGGCGCTCGGCCCAGATGCGGTCGGTCTCGGCGTCGAGATCCTTGACCTGGCTCTCGGCCGCCATCGTCAGCTCTCGAGCCTCGCGCCGCGCCGTCTCGAGCCGCTCCTCGGCCTCCGAGCGCGAGCGCGCGGTGATCTCATCCGCCGTGTCGTGCGCGCGCTGGAGGATTCCCGAGATCTCCTCGCCGACCCGCTCGAGGGCGCGGCGCACCGCGCCTTCGGGCGAGCGCGTGGCCTGGAGCTCGGCCACGAGCTGAGCGGTTTGCTCGACGTAGGCATCCACCGCGAAGCGGTCATAACCGCGCAGGGCGATCGGGAAGTCGACGGAGACGACGGAAAGCGGATCCTCGGGGAGCTTGCCGAGCGGCTCGGTGATCGTCGTGATGAGCTCGTGCTCGGTGGCGGCGGCGTGCTGATCGGGCATGGGAAGATCCTTCCCATCCGGTTCTCGCTTCGAACATCTAATCCTCCCACCGCAGGCTGCCGTTCATACAATGCAGCCCATGGCCGAGACGCCCTCGCCGCGCCTGCCGGAGCGCGATCGCCCGTGGATGATGCGCACCTACGCCGGGCATTCGGATGCGCGCCGCTCCAACGAGCTCTACCGGGGCAATCTGGCCAAGGGTCAGACCGGCCTCTCGGTAGCCTTCGATCTGCCCACCCAGACGGGATACGACCCCGACCAGGAGCTCGCGCGCGGCGAGGTCGGCAAGGTCGGGGTGTCGATCGCCGCCCTCGGCGATATGCGGACGCTGATGGAGGGGATTCCCCTCGATCAGATGAACACCTCGATGACCATCAACGCCACCGCCCCGTGGCTGCTAGCCCTCTACATCGTCGCCGCCGAAGAGCAGGGCGTGCCCCAGGACGCGCTCCAGGGAACGACCCAGAACGACATTCTCAAGGAGTACCTGAGCCGCGGGACCTACGCCTTTCCCCCCGGTCCGAGCATGCGCCTGGTCGCGGACACGATCGCCTACACGGTCGAGCACGTCCCGAAGTGGAACCCGATCAACATCTGCTCCTACCACCTGCAGGAGGCGGGCGCGACGCCCGGCCAGGAGATCGCCTACGCGATGAGCAACGCGATCGCCGTCCTCGATGCCGTCTCGCGACGAGTCGAGCCGGACCGGATGGGGGCGGTGTTCGGCCGCATCTCCTTCTTCGTCAACGCCGGCGTGCGCTTCATCGAGGAGCACGCGAAGCTGCGCGCGATGGCGGTCCTGTGGGACGAGATCGGGCTCGAGCGCTACGCGGTCGAGGATGAGCGCCATCGCCGCTTCCGCTACGGCGTGCAGGTCAACTCGCTCGGCCTCACCGAGGCCCAGCCCGAGAACAACGCCTACCGGATCGCGCTCGAGGCCCTCGCCGTCACGCTCGGACGCAGTGCGCGCGCCCGGGCGATTCAGCTCCCGGCGTGGAACGAGGCGCTCGGCCTTCCCCGGCCGTGGGACCAGCAGTGGTCGCTGCGCCTCCAGCAGGTGCTGGCCTACGAGACGGACGTGCTCGACTATCCGGACATCTTCGAGGGCTCGAAGGTCATGGACGGGCTCGTAACCGAGCTCCTCGAAGGCGCGCGCGAGGAGATGAAGCGCGTGCAGGAACTGGGCGGCGCCGTCGAGGCGGTCGACTACATGAAGGCGGCGCTGGTCGACGCACACCGCGAGCGGATCAACCGGATCGAGTCGGGCGAGCTCGTCGTCGTCGGCGTGAACCGCTACACCGAGACGGAGCCCTCGCCGCTGACCGGCGACGGCGAGGGCGGGATCCTCGTCGTCGACCCCGCCGTCGAGGCCGAGCGCCGGGCCGCCGTCGAGGAGTGGCGGTCAGCCCGCGACCAGGTTGGCGTAGACGCCGCGCTCGCCGATCTCTCGCGCGCCGCGCGCGAGGACTCTAAGAACATCATGCCCGCGACGATCGCGGCGGCCCGGGCGGGGGTCACGACGGGCGAGTGGGCGCAGACGCTACGGGCAGAGTTCGGCAGCTACCGGGCTCCCACCGGCGTGGGCGAGGCGGCCTCGGTGCCGAGCGAAGATCTCGCCGAGCTTCGCGACGAGGTCGAGCGGGTGAGCGAATCGCTCGGCCGGCGCCTGAAGATCCTCGTCGGTAAGCCCGGCCTCGACGGCCATTCCAACGGCGCCGAGCAGATCGCCGTGCGCGCGCGCGACGTGGGCATGGACGTCGTCTACCAGGGCATCCGGCTCACGCCGGCCGAGATCGCGACCTCGGCAGCGCAGGAAGGCGTGCACGTCGTCGGCCTCTCGATCCTCTCGGGCTCGCACGCCGAGCTGATCCCGTCGGTGCTCGAGGCGCTCGCCGAAGCGGGCGTCGCCGGGGTACCGGTGATCGTCGGGGGAATCATCCCCGACGCCGACGCCGCGCGCCTGCGCGAAGCCGGCGTGGCCGCGGTGTACACGCCCAAGGACTTCAACCTGAACCGGATCATGCACGAGATCGTCGAGCTCGTGGCCGAGCGCGAGGCCGCCCAAGCCGGCGTCCGCGCTTGACCGGCGCAGAGGTCCGGGGGATGCCCGAGGGCGCCGACCTCGGCGAGCGCTTGCGGACGGGCGATCTCAGCGCCGCGCCGGCCGTGCTCAACCTGGTCGAGAACCGCTCCCCCGCAGCCCGCGCCAAGACTCGGGAGCTGCTCGCGGCCGTCTCGCCGTCCGCCCTCGGCGGAGAGCCCCGCGCCCACGTCGTCGGCGTCACCGGGCCGCCCGGAGTCGGGAAGTCCTCGCTGCTCTCGCGGCTGGTAGCGCAGTGGCGGGCGCAGGGGCGCTCGGTGGCCGTGCTCGCGGTCGATCCCTCCTCGCGGCGCTCAGGCGGCTCGCTCCTCGGTGACCGGGCGCGAATCGAGGTCGACCCCTCCGACCGCGGCGTCTATATCCGCTCGACGGCCGTGGGGGAGCGCCTCGGCGGCCTCGCACCGGCGACGCGGGCGGCGGCGAGCGCGCTCGCCGCCGCCTTCGACGTGGTGGTGATCGAGACGGTCGGGGTCGGCCAGTCCGAGACCGAGGTCGCCGATGTGGCCGACACCGTGGCGGTCGTCGTGCAACCCGGCTCGGGGGACGTGCTCCAGTTCCTGAAGTCGGGGATCATGGAGATTCCCGACGTGCTCGTGGTCACCAAGGCCGACCTCGGGCGCCCGGCGACGCGCGCCCTCGCCGATCTCCGCTCGGCCCTGCGCTCGCTCGGCGCGCGCGAGATCCCGCTGGTGGCCGTGTCCTCGGTCTCGCCTGCGACCGGCATCCCCGAGCTCGTCGCCGCGCTCGATGCCCATCGCGAGAGCATCGACCTGCCCGCGCACCGCCTCCGCGCCCGGCGCCTGCACGCGCTCGCCGACTTCGCCGCCGAGCACGGCGAGCGGGGCTTGCG
>JALYZL010000210.1 GCA_030948875.1 Actinomycetota bacterium | reverse complement strand
GACCGTGCCGCGCCGCACGTTGACCGCGCGATCGAGGAAGGCCAGCGCCGACGAGCGCTCGGTCTTGCGCGAGAGATTTCGCGCGACGTTTTCCCATACGTCGCCCTCGCCGATCGGGCGGAAGTCGCCTCGCGGTCGCCGGGCTGTGATCTCGCGGCGTTCAGCCGCGTCCCCGACCACCAACAGCGTCTCGTCGCGATGCCGGCTCCCCGCCGTATAGCCCTGGTACCCGTTCACGCCGGCCGAGCCGCTCGGCATGGCAAGGATGTGCCGGCCGACCGTGCTGCCCTGCGCCGCGTCGATCGTGAGCGCGTCTCCCCAGCCCAGCCGGATGCGGCCGCTCTCCTGGTCGCGCAGCGTGTCCCAGCGGACCAGGCCCTCGCGCCCGGTGACGTTGCGGAGCGTCAGACCTTCCGGCGAGATGCTGCGCACCTCCAGCACCGACCCGTTGTTGCCGATGTTTCCGTGCGTGGTGCGTCCCGAGCCCTCCGTTGCCGCGAAGGTGGCCGTGGCGCGCTCATAGAGCCGCACCCGGTCACCCACCGCGAGCCTTATGTCGTAATCCTCGCCGACGCCGGTGTTGAACCTGCTGCGGCTGGTCGCATCGACGCTCACAAGATCGGCGCCGACCTGCCCTATGGCCCGGCGCTGCTCGCGGATGGCGAGGGCAACGGCGCGGGCGTCAGCGTTCGTCGGCGCGCTGACCGTCACCTCGGCTCCGGCCTCGATCCGCTCACGCCACAGGGCCGCCACCCGCTCAACCACCGCCGAGCGGTCGCCGGCGACGAGGACCGCCGTCCCGTCCGTGCGCTTCCGCTCGATGGCTTCCGGGGCCCGCCCCTCCCGGAACAGGCTCGTCGTCAGCTTCTCCTCGTCCGTCCGCTGCCGCAGCGTGGTGGCGATCTCCGGGATGGCCCCCTCGCCCAGCGCGCGCCGCATGAGCCCGACAACGTGCCCCGCTTCGATGCTCTGGAGCTGCTCGGGATCGCCGACCGCGACCACCTTGAACCCGCGCTCGCTTTGCAGCCGCATCATCTCTCCGAGCTGACGTGTGCCCATACGGCCCACCTCCTCGATTACCACCACCGAGTCACGATCCAGTGCCAGCTTGCCTGCCGCCGCGCGTCGGAGGAATGTATCGAGCGCCGCCCGATCCGCCGCCTTAATCCCCGCATCCTCGAGCGAGTCCGTCTGGTTGTTCCCCAGCGCGGTCCCGAACACGCGCTTGCCGTCCTCGCGCCAGGCGTCGACCAGTGGCCGCAAGACACTGCTCTTGCCCGCGCCGGCAGCACCGATGAACGCCGCGAACCTGCCGCCCGTCCCGAGCGCGTCGATCGCGGCGCGCTGCGCCCGCCCGTGCTCGCCCTCGAAGCTCAACCCGCTCCGCTTCACGGCGGCCTCTACGGCGCGCTTGGAGAGCGCTGCAGACCGGTCTTTAGCCGCCTCCCGCAGTCGGGTGACCACTTCGGCCTCCTGCGCCTCGTGCAGCGTCGTGGTGACGCCGATTCGCGCCTTGCCGCGCACCGCCGGGTCCTCGCCCCAGATCAGCGCCACGTCGCGCCCGTCCTGTCGCACGCCTCGCGTGGCGAAGGCGCGCGTGATGGCCTTCACGTCGGCCACGTCCTCAATAGAGGTGGTGATCAGACCGCGCGCGGCGATCTCCCGCAGCTTCTCTCCTTCCACCTTTGCTGTGCCGACGAACACAGTGTCCAGGAGCCGCAAGGCGGTCTGATAGGCGCCTTCCAGACGCTCGTCCCGGCTCGCCGCCGGCGGAGGCGCGGCGCCCAGCACGCTCTTGTGCGCGTATCCCATGGTCGCGGCCTGACGCTCCCAGGCCCCGAAGTCGGCGACACGGTCCTCCTCGCTCCCGGCGGCCGCGGTCTTCGCCTGACGCCTGCCCTGGGTGCTGGCGTGGACCAATCCGACCTTCTGCCTTTCGGTGAGGCTGTCCCAGTTCTTGCCCTGGCTCGCGGCAAACTCGCGCGCCGCGTCGGTTCCGTCCTTGGTGCGCTTGGAGAAGGCGTCCCGCACATTTTCCGGGATGGCTGCCAGGCGAGTCGCTCCCGTGCGCTCGTCCAGCCCGACCTCGACGCCCAAGCGCTTCAGGTTCGTCGCCAGGAACGCCTGGTAGAACGCGCCCCAACTGTGCGTCTTACCCGCCATCGTATCCAGGTCGAGCGACCCGACCCGGCCCGTGTCGGTCATCACGACGGACGGCACGAGCATGTGGCTGTGCAGCGCCGGGTCGCCGGCTGCGCCGAAGCTCATGAATTGCGTGTAGGGACTGCCCTCGGCATCCGTCCGCGCCACGGGAACAACGGGCCGGCTCGCATAGTGGTCGAAGCCCAGCCAGGTGATGTGTCCGGCTTCGGTTCCGCCGCTGCCCGCCTTGCCGCGGCGCGCATGTCCCAGTTCGTCTGCGATTACGGCCATGGTGCTCGCCACGGCGTCTTTGTGGGCCTGGGCGAGGATGTTCCGCTCCGCCTCCGTCGGCGCGAGCGCCCAGGCGATCGACAGCGACTTGTCGGCCGAGAAGGTCAGGTCCACCGCCGCGATCCGCGCCTTGCTCGCCTCCACGCCCCGCCTGTAGGCGTCGGCGTCCATGGCGCTGCCGTCCGCCATGCGTCCGGCCATCAGGTGACTCACCTGGTCTTGGTCCGGTTCGCCGGCTTTCACGCCCAGCAGAGTCAGGAAGCGCTGCCGGGCTGTGTCCGTGCCCGGCCCGGTGATCGGCGCGCCGTCTGCACGGCGGCCATCAAGGATGTGGCTCATCGCCTCCTGCGTCGGCGAACGCATGGCGTCCAGCCCGAGCGCGTCGGCCAGGCTTACCGTTCCCTTCTGTCGCGACTTGCCGCCGATTCCCTCGCCGTCCGCCCGACGCCCCGAGAGGACGTGGCCGATCTCTTCCGCCGAGGGGACACGATTCGGATTGAGCCCAAGCAGCTCGGCCAAGCGCGGGTGCATGTCCCGCCGCGGCTCGGCCGTGCTGTGCCCGTACAGCCCGCGCTCGACCGCCTCCAGCACTTTGTCGCGACGGTAGAGGGCAGCACTCTTGGCGTCCCCGAAGGCACGGGCGAGACGATCACCATCAGCCGTGTTCGGCACCGCTTCGCGCAAGCGTGCCAGAACCCGATCGCTTTCAGTGTCGGGATTGCCCGAGGTCACCACCCATTCGGCGAGCTGCGCCATACCGGCGGCGTTGGAGCCGTCGCGCTCGCCTGCCAGATAACGCTCCACGAACCCCGCATGCCGGCGCTGCACGGAGGCATCAAGCGCGTCAGGCAGCTCGTCCAGCATGACGCCCTGCTTCACCAGAAGCGTCGCCTCGACCGCGAACGTGTCGTCGCCCAACGATCCGGCCAGATCGGGGCGCATTCCGCGCTGATAGTAGTTCGCCAGATCCGCCCGCTCGGCCGGGAGCGTCTGCAGCAGATATTCGGCCAGCGCCCTGCCCCCAGCTCCCGACCCGGCGGCAATGGTGGCGTAGGTCAGCACGGGGCGGCTCGCCTACGACGCCGGCAACGCGACCCCGCGAAGCGAGGCGCCCACCAAACGCTGACTGAGACGCTCGATCGCGGCCGCCTGATCCCGCCCGGTGGCCACAAGCCTCTCGAGCGCTTCCGCCACCGGGCTGGGACCGTCTGGCTCCTGCCCGAGCGCCGCGCCCAATTCGCGCAGCAGCTCGCCATGGGCTTCCTGCACCTCGAGCATCAGCGTCAGGCCGCTGGTCAGGGCTTGGATGTCGGTCCGCAGCCCGGCGATATCGGCCCGGAGAGCTTCAGTGGGGTTGCTCATGCCTCACCTTAGAAAGCTGTCCCTAATCGTGCAACACGCACCCGCTAGGGTGCCTTGGTCTATACC
>JALYZL010000198.1 GCA_030948875.1 Actinomycetota bacterium | reverse complement strand
GGCACTGGCCGCCGGCTTCTCGGCCCACGCCACCCAGGGGCTGCGCGCCGCCCTCGGCGAGGCGACGAGCGTGCCCGACCCCGTGCTCGGTCTTCTGGAGGACGTCCTGGTGCTGGCGCTGGCGGCGCAGATCACCTGAGCCACGGGCGGCTGGAGGCGGGGTCACTAGTCTCAACGGTGTTCGCGAGCGGGTCGCCCATGATGGAGCGGCCGCCTGACGGCCAGGCGACAGCCATCTCGAAAGGAGCCTGATGCCAGGCACAACGCGGCAGACGTCGTTCGCAACGCCGGCTCGGTCAGCCCACGAGGTGCAGTCGCTGTTCGTCAGCTGGCGACTGCGGCGCGATCGTGGTGCCCGGGACGCCCTGATCACCCACCACATGCCGCTCGCCCGGCGGCTGGCGGCGCGCTACCGCAGTTCCCATGACGGCAACGAGGATCTCGTCCAGGTGGCGATGGTCGGATTGATCGGCGCCGTGGACCGTTTCGATCCCGACCGCGCGACGAGCTTTGCCTCGTTTGCGATCCCGACCATCCTCGGCGAGCTCAAGCGCCACTTTCGCAACACGGCGTGGGCCGCTCATGTTCCCCGCCGCGCGCAGGAGCTCTCGCTGCGCGTCGAGCGGGCGTCCCGTGAGCTGCTGACGCGTTCGGGTCGGGCACCCACCGTGCCCGATCTCGCTCAGTACCTCGAGCTCGACATCGAGACGGTGGTGGAGGGTCTGGAGGCGGGCGGTGCGCACCACGCGACGTCGCTGGACGCCCCGTCGGGGCGCGCGACGGACGGGGACGAGTCCGAGCCCCTGGCCGATACGATCGGCGGCGACGACGAACGGCTGCGGCTGGCCGAGACACGCATCTCGCTGAGCTCGTCGATCCGGCGACTTCCCCCCCAGGAGCGCGAGGCGCTCAGCCTGCGGGTCAACGATGAGCTGCTGCAGGTCGAGATCGCCGACCGCCTCGGTTGCTCGCAGATGCAGGTCTCGCGACTGCTGCGGCGTGCCGCGCGACGGCTGCGCGACGACGGCGCGATCTCGAGCTGAGCGGGCGCGGTAGCGTGAACGCAAACAAATCTTAGGAGCCCGCCATGACCACCGCACTGCACACCCTCGCCGAACACGGTCAGAGCCCATGGATCGACTATCTCTCGCGCCACTTCGTGCGCGACGGTGATCTGGCCGGCCTCGTCGAGCAGGGTGTGGCGGGGGTGACCTCGAACCCGACAATCTTCCAGGGCGCGATCGCCGACGGCGATGCCTACGACGCGCAGCTCAAGGAGCTGCTCGCCTCCGAGGACGACCCCAAGGAGGTCTTTCTCGCCCTCGCCCGCGAGGACATCCGTGGTGCCTGTGACCTGCTGCGCGGCGTGTTCGATCGCGGTGAGAGCACCCGCGACGGCTGGGTATCGCTCGAGGTGGACCCCAACCTCGCCCACGACGCGCAGCGCACCGCGGCCGAGGCCAAGCGGATCGCCGCGCTGATCGACCGCCCCAACCTGTTCGTGAAGATTCCCGGCACCGAGGAGGGGCTGACCGCGATCGAGGAGACGATCGCAGCCGGCATCCCCGTCAACGTCACGCTGCTCTTCTCGCTCGAGCGTCATCGGGCTGCGGCTCGCGCCTATACGGCGGGCCTGCGGCGGCTGCGCGAGAGTGGGGGAGATCTCTCGACGGTGGCCTCCGTGGCCTCGTTCTTCGTCTCACGGGTCGACACCGAGGCCGACCGGCGCCTGGACGCGATCGGCGGCCATGACGAGCTCAAGGGCAAGCTGGCCGTCGCCAACGCCAAGCTCGCCTACCAGAGCTACAAGGAGCTGTTCAGCGGTCCCGAATGGGATGAGCTCGAGGCCGTCGGCGCGTCCCCGCAGCGCTGCCTGTGGGCATCCACGTCGGTCAAGAACCCCGACTACCCGGACCTGCTCTACGTCGAGTCGCTGATCGGACCGGCCACCGTCAACACGATGCCGCGCGAGACCGTCGAGGCGCTGCTCGACCACGGACACGTGGCCGAGACACTCGAGACCGACCTCGACGAGGCCAGGGCGACAT
>JALYZL010000359.1 GCA_030948875.1 Actinomycetota bacterium | reverse complement strand
CAGAGACGATCGTTGAGGCGTCTTCTCTGACGCTGGCCGACAGCCACTTGTTCTTGGCCTCCGGTGCGGGCCGGGCGGCTTGGCGCTCGTGCTCGTCTGCGGGCAGGATGTCGGCTGCGGAGCGCTCGGCGGGCGTGAGGTCGTAGACGGCGCACACCTCGGCCATCCGCTTGCGTCCTCGCTTCTCGCCCTTGGACAGGCGGGCAGCGAGCTTCGGCGGTGTGCTCTGCGCGTGCTTCTGCGCCGGCGCCCTGACCGCCTCGGGGCGCATCACCACCCCCTTGCCGTCGCAGGAGAGCACCAGCATGTCATCCCGATCGCTCACCACCTGTTGGCGCTGCTCGTAGAACGCCTTGAAATCGACGGCCGCCGCCGCCGTCAGCTCGCGCAACTGCCGCGTACCGAACCGCTGTCCGGTCTGACGCAGGATCGCCGCCTGGGCGTCCTGAAAGCTCGAGCGCGGCGACTCGAGCGCCGCGAGACGGCGGACCCCGTGCGAGTGGCGCTCCGCCGGCAAATTCAACTGCGCATCGGCCGGATACAGGTTCTCGGCACCACGCGCACGGTACGCGAGCCGCTTGACCTCCACCTCCCCGAAGATCGTCTCGAGCGCCCGCGCGTGCGAGCGCTCGACGTTCGCCCGCCGCGCCCCTTCCGCACCGACCACCAGCTCCAGCCGCCGCTCCGAGCCGGAGCGCAGATCGAGATGATCCTGCAACAACGCCCGGATCAGCTCGCGACTGTCCTGCTCCAGGCGCGCCTCCAGCTGCGCGTGCTCAAGCCCGCGTGCCTGCTCGCCAGCCAGCCAGCCAGCCAGCGCCCAGAACCGCTCGGCCGAGCGCGAGAACCCTTCGATCCCGCATCGCGCCTCGCCCGACGAAGCGGCGCCATCACCCCCGGGCGCACCTCGCTCAGGCAACGGCATCGGCACAGCATCGCTCACCGACCGCATAAGCATGACCTGCCCGGCGGAAAGTGTCGAGAAGATCAGGGAGCACGCAGCCACCTCCGTGGTCGAGATACACGACAACAACCCCGACTTTCACCGCGCGTCCCAAACCTCCTTCCCATATCACCCCAAAACCCGACGACTCTTCGCCGAATACCGCCCAAATCCCCCTAGATCACGGCACTTCTACTCACTCCAAACGACCTGCACCCCGAGGATTTCATCGACGTGATCTAGCAACTCACTTCGCCGTGCCAGGTGCAGATGCGACCCGGCATCGAACACGACGTCTCGACCAGCTTCGAGAAGTGCCTGCCTACTGCGCATTAGAGACTTGCCTGCTCGCGACACATCGTCGCCGGCCACGGGTACGTCCTCCGGGATCTCACCTGTGCCGATAAGAGCAGTGGGCGAGGTCGGCCGACCAATATCCCCGTCCCGCATCGCCACCGGACGGCCAAAGTCGGCCGGCCCGATCGCAAAAGCGGTCGCCCGGGGGCCCGCGGGCCGAACCCGCTGCTCGCCGGAAGCAGGGCTCGGTGTCCGGCCTGCGGACTGCTCCAGCTGCCTATGCATAGTCGCGAGAGCTGCTCACTAGCGGATGTGGCCGCGGGTTACGATTATCGACCCAGGAAGCGTCGGCGCGCAGGAGTGGTTGCGAAACTTTGTTATAGTTACGCAACTGCATGACATCGACCCGGCTTGACAATCGCCCGCTGCTCGGAACGATCGACCGAGATCTGTTCATACCGCCGGCGATTCTGCCAGCCGTCCTGGCGGCTGCCTACAGAGGTCTGAACATCCTGATACTCGGAGCGCCCGGGTCTGGGAAGACCACCCTCCTACGCGCGATCGAGGCCATGAATGACAGTGCCGAGCGCCCGATGGTGTACGTAGATTTGAACCCCGCCCTAGATGCCGCACAGGCGCTCATTTTGATCGCTGAGGCCCTCGGTCGCCGCTGGGGAGCTTTCGGAGACTCGCTCGCGAAGGAGCGAACGCTGTCAGTGCAGGCCAGCGAACAATTCGACCGAATGGGGCCATTGGCGGACACGTGGCGCTGGCGGGTCATGCCCGAGGAGTCAGACACAGGGCGACTGCTTCGTCTCGCGAGACGACTTGGCGAGGCGCCGTCCTCGATCCTTCTGATCGACTCTCCGCCCGGCGAGGGTCAGGCCCACACGATCTTCGGCCGCCTGCGCGACGAACTGTGGCAGCAGCCCCACCACTGGATCGTCGCCGCTGACGACATCCTGCGCGACGAGTTCACTCGCCCACCGGCGAGCGCTTTCTTCGACGCGCGGTTTGAGCTACCGGCCCTCTCGACATCCGAGCAGCGTGAGTTCCTGAGTCGAAGGCTCGCGTCCGAGCCGGGAGTCGACGTTCAGGCTTTGGTGGGCGAAACTGACGGACTGCCCCGCTCGCTGCTCGAACTGGCTCGCTCGGTTGTGCTCAACGACCAGTCGATGGATGAAGTGCTCGCCCGCCGCACCGAAATACGAGCCAAGCTAGAGCGACTCCCACCAGCCGCGGCGAGAGTTATGGCCTACCTAGAAGATCATGGCCCAACCTCTGGCTCGGATCGGCGACTCCTGGTGACGCTTGGTGTGTCTGGGCAGCGGGCGAGGCAAGTGCTGCGCGAACTCGAAGCGGCCGGGCTGGTTCGGTCGTTCCCAGAGCAGCAGGAGCGGCAAGGACGCCCCCGGAAGCTCTACGAACTCGATGAGGCCGTTCGATGACGCGCGACAAACTACGTCTTCTCGACGAGTGCTTCGTCTTCCAGACATCCGGTCGCTTCGACCTGCTTGTCGAGGAGCACGATCCGTACGCCCAGCTCGGAGCTGCTGATGTCGATGGCGCGCTCCGCCGAGCCATCGAGCGCGCGGAAGGCGTGATCGCCGTGGTAGGACGCGTCGGGTCGGGAAAGTCGAGTCTGATTGCGGCGGCGGGCGACGGCCTCGACGAGGGATTCGTGCCGCTGCGGGTCAGCGTTATTGGGATCGAGGCCGAGGATCCAGTCGCCTTTATCCGACACGCAATCACCGAGATCCGCGACCTTCCCGAGGTGCACCTACCCCAACATGAGCAGAAGATCCTCGACCGAGCCGCGGCAGAACGGCGATCGCAGGGGCACGCGCGCGAAGTACGGGCAGGGTTCGAGCTGGTGCAGGACACATCCTGACCGCCAAGGCCGTCGGCGACATCAGAACGGCCGCCTCGGATGAACTACGGCGGGCGACCGATCCGGCCGAGGCGATGAGCGGGATGCAGCGGCTGCTGGACACGTTTTGGAAGATCATGCGCTGCCCAGTGCTAATCGTCGAGGACACAGATCACTGGAGCGGCGAGCCTCGGAGCGCTGATGGTTTCTTTGACCAGTCAGCCCGCGCTTTTGTCAACCTCGGCGGAGTTGATGGTCATAGCCACTCAGAGCGATTACACCGCGCTTGATAGCTACCGCCGGATCCGCGAGCGGCTAACGGCAGAGGTCATGCTCCCGAAACTACCTGACGTTCTCCACGGCCTAACGGTTGTCCTGGAACATCGCATGCAGTCGTCCGAGGTGGACGGTCCGCTAGGGGAGGTGCTCGAACCTGGCGGGCTGGCGCTGTTAGTTAGCTGAGAGCTACCTCCGCAACGGGTGAGGAGGCCGGTGATCTTCGGCACACACTGGCACTGATGCGGACAGCCGTCGATATCGCGGTTGGGGGCCCGATGTCGGAGCAGGTCAGTCGCGGGCATGTCCAAGAGGCCATGGCACGGATTCCACTGTCTCCTCCGAGCGCGCTGTAGTACGGGTCGCATCTCAGAAGCACGGGCCTGACGGCCCCTCGCAGCAACACACCTATTGGCGGGCGTCATGATTCGAAACCTGTGGGCGGGACCCTCCGCGCCTTGCGTGACGTCCAGGATCCTGATCGGCTACCGGCGATGGTCCACCGACAGGCAGATCCTCAGCGCGCAGCGGCACGCGCTACACAAGCTCGGCGTCAGCGACGATCGCGTCTACCTCGACCACGGAATGACAGGACGCGACGGCAAACGCCCCGGCCTCGAGTAAGCGCTCGCCGCCGTCCGGGACGGCGAACACGCTCGTCGTTCCGAAGCTCGATCGACTGTCGCGCTCAAGTTCGCTCGGCGGAACGGTGTACGACCCGAACGACCCGATGGGCAAGATGTTCTTCAACACCTCGCGACGTCCGCAGAGTTCGGGTCGACCTCTTGCGGATGCGTACCCGCGAAGGGATAGCCGATCGCTCGCGCCAACGGCAAGCTGAAAGGCAAGGCTCCGAGGCTGAATCCTCGCCAGCAGACTCACCTCCTCAAGCTCCACCGGGCGGAGAGAGCGCACGATCGCCGAGTTGGCCGAGCTGTTCTCCGCGAGTCGTGCCACTCCGGGAGATCGCGCGAGCCCGTCGAACTGGTCCCTCGCTCCATCCGACGTCTCACGACGGCTCGCCTGCTGGACACGCGACGGTGACCGAGCCGTCAGGTTCAACTCGGCACCACAAGCCCTCACACTCGCCGCGGCTCGGATCGTCGTCCTCGTGATCGACGTCGCTACAAGCGATGTCGCCCTCAGCGCGGGACGTGCCCCACCAGGCGTGGTCGCTCGGGTCGGTAGGCTTCTGGATGTGCGTACGGTGATACTCGATCCCCCTACGGCCGGTCTACACGAGCTGCTCGAGCGCCGCCAGCGTGCTGGGCTCGATCGCCTCGACGAAGTATGGGAGGGTGAGCTCCACATGGTTCCCGCTCCTTCCGGCGAGCACGCCGACGTCGCCCAGCAGCTGGCCGAGATTCTTGGCCCCCTCGCCCGCGCGGCCGGACTCGTTGCAACGATGGGCGACTTCAACCTAGGCGAGAGCGAACACGACTATCGCGTGCCCGACGGCGGCGTTCATCGTCAGCGGCCACGCGGTGTATGGCATTCCACCGCCGCGCTCGTCGTCGAGATCATCTCCCCGGGCGACGAGACCTGGGAGAAGCTCCCGTTCTACGCCGCCCATCACGTCGATGAGCTGCTGATCGTGGATCCCACGAAGCGACAAGTGCGGTGGCTCGCGCTTGCGCAACACGAGTATCAGCCAGCACAGCGCAGCGGTTTGATCGACCTCGGCCCGGCGGACCTCGTCGATCAGATCGACTGGCCAACGATCAACAGCGCCTAGAGCACCACGCCGCTGCTGCGAACAGCCAAGACGCACGGGGACGCCACAGGCTTCGTGGCGCGGACCCGTCCGACTCAGCTCAGTCTGCTCACCCATCGTCAACCGAGACGCGCTCGCGCGCGGAGGCCGCGTCCGGAACTCGCAAGAGATGGCTCGGCTACCGGTCTCGAGCGGGTCCGGCCGATCTCTTCCCCCTTAGGCCCCCTTAGGCCCTCATGTGGACCCATAGGGGCACTCTCGCCGACATCGACCGCGGTTGTAGTTTCGTCGGATCGTTCCTGGTAGTGCTGGATGTCTTCTTTTACCGGCACGATCACTACGCGGCGTCCATCAAGCCAACGCGTACTCACATGCCCACGGCAGCCCCCGCGTTGGTCGCGAGCATGTAGGCGCGAGACGCCAATGAGTCGTCGGACGCCGCGCTGTCGGCCTGCTCCTCTGGCGTCAAGAGCTCACCTGGACATCGATAATCAGGCCGCTCGCAGTTCTCGATCGCGCGACGGACGCTCTCATCGTCGACCGCAAGCCCGTCCGTCCTGCGTTCCGCGATCACCTTCTCAACAAATCCGCTCTCAGAAAGCGAGGCACCTCTTTCGCCGGGGCGCAATACGCCTCGAAGTCGTCGGGCCCAGGCCAAACAGGCGGCACACCGAGACCCTAACGCACCGATTCAGCGGCCTCCCGCTTGGATCGCCGAGGGGGTCGTGCGGCTTGACCTTGAGCGTCCGTCTCTGCGTCCCCCGCGGCTCGCGTAGGGTCGGGGTCGTGAATCCTCCAAAGTGGGTCGATCTGCCTGCATGGCTCCTTGGGCCGGCGAGGGCGGTTCTTGCCGATATTCAGGGAGACGTCCCGATTCCTGGTCTTTCCCTGAGGGTCACGGAGCCGAGCGGGCCTGATGGGCTCGTCCTCGGGCTCTTCGAGCCCGGAGGACACGGCGGCGGCAGTTTCGTCAGCCGTGCGCTAGAGCCCGTCGAACTCTTGGTGCGAATCGCTGAGGGTGCGAATCGCTGAGATCTTGCAGGACGAGTGCACCAAGGCGACCGCCTGGTGGGGACAATCACGACCGCCCTGTCCATACCATCCGCACCCCGCACGTCCAGCTGCCACGGGTGGCGAGGCGTGGTGGGTATGTGAGCGTCGCGACAAGCGGCTGTACCGCGTCGGTCGGGGCGAGTTCGGAGGTCCCCGGTAGCACCAATAAACGTAAGAACGACGCCGCAACGCCGCCACGATATCCGTCATCGGGGTATCTCACTAACTTCCGAACCGGAACTCGAGCGAGCGTCTCCGTTGATCGCGGACGAGAACAGATTGGATGGGGAGCATCGCGCCTAAGGCGCCGACGATCAGGCCCACGGCTACGATCATTCTCGTGTTCACAATCACGCCCTTGCTGCTCCTCGGCGCCGGTAGCACCCTTTACGTGGCGCCGAACGCAGGGGTCATCATCTGGACCCTGATCGTGATCCTGATCGCCATGGCGCTCCTGGCGTGCGGGTTGGTGACGGCAGCCAAGGCGCGATCGGGCTGGCTGATAGCGGGGCTCGTGACGGGCGGGATCTTGTGGGTTCTCGGAGCGCGTCAAGCCGCTCTTCCAAGGAGCCTGTGGGCGAGAGCCTCTACAGCCCGCCACGCGCGCGGCTAGACGCTCGCTGACCCGCCACGCACGGGCTCCCGCTTCGATCGCAGACGGGACGCGCGGCCATATGCTCTCGGCTTCCAGACGCGGATTCGGGGTGCGGTCGCGCGTAGTGAAGCCCGCCCATCCGTCGTATGCTCGGCGGATGTACGTCCGTGCTGCCTCCCGATCCTGCTGCTGACGGAGCGGTCGAGGCTCCAAAGGATGCCCTCAGTGCGGCGAGTCAGGGACCATCGGACCCGGTGGCGAATGCGCCCTGTGCGGCTTCGTACCTACGGCTCGCACGGGTCGCCCGCATACCCCTTTCTCGCATCGACTCGAACGAACGGACCCCCTACCCCGTTGGATCGCCGAGCGCGGAACACGCCGCCACATCTTGTTGTCCACGTGGAGAGGCCAAGCCAGAATTCTTGGGCGCCCGTAAGCGCGGGCCACGGACGACACGCTGCCGACCACGCCGGCTACCGCCGCGTAACTTCAAGCGCTTCTCACGCCTCAGCCATTCCCCGCCGCTCGCAGATCTTTTCCAGCGACGTCGAACAAGCCGTACTGGGCTTCGTGCTTGAGGTTGAGCAGACGGCGCAGTAAGTTGGCTGCTCGACCTCCGGCGGGCTCGATCTGGGCGAGGACATCGGCAGCCTGTCGATGGTCTTGACTGCGCGCTCTGCGGCCGAGCGCCTTGGCAGCATGCGGCGTCCGTCGCCGCGATGCCGGCCAGCACAGCCAGAGCTGCCGCGGCGCTAGAGTACGCCTTGGGGTCGTCCTCGCCCGCGGCAAGTTGGGCGACGTCTAGGCACCTGCCGGCATGATCAGGGCGAGTTCGCGCGTGCGGTTCCGAGCAGAGCTGGGCACGCCCTTTGGCAGCGGGGCTCATCAGATCGACAGCGGCCTAGTCTCCTCGACGGTAGCGCTCTCGGGGTCCACGCCCGACATGATCACGCCCCGCGCCGATCGGGGGTCGTTGTCGGCGCGTTCGGTAGGGTTCGCGGGCACGGGCGTTACGACAGTGGTCGGGGCGCGAGACCGCCGCACGCGCGGGGGGTGCCTTCGATCTCGGACGGTTCGAGCGGAGGCGTCGGTGAGTACGGCACAGCGAAGAGTCGCCTTATCGGAGAGAGTTGCCCGCGCGGTCCGCGACGGGGCTCCGGTTGTCGCACTCGAATCGACGATCATCACGCATGGCCTGCCGCGCTCCGAGAACTTTCAGGCCGCGCTTGAGTTCGAACGGACGGTCGCCGACCGCGGAGCCGTGCCCGCAACAATCGGAGTGCTCGACGGAGTCGCCCACATCGGCCTCGAGGCCGATGAGCTCCGGCGGCTCGCGGGCACCGAGGCTTCGCTCAAGCTCAGCGCCAGAGACCTACCGGTCGCGATGGCGCAGGGACTGACCGGCGGCACGACCGTCGCCGCCACTGCCCGCTCGCCTCGCAGGCTGGCATCCGCGTGTTCGCCACGGGCGGGATCGGCGGCGTCCACCGCAACGCCAGCACCACCTTTGACGAATCGGCCGACCTCGGGATCCTCGGGAGCTGCCGGATCACGGTCGTCTCCGGCGGCGTCAAGTCGATCCTCGACATCGGCGCCACGCTCGAGCGGTTGGAGACCCTGGGCGTCACCGTGCTTGTCTTCGGCACCGACCGCTTCCCCGCGTTCTGGCTGACCAGCAGTGGCCACACGATCGAATTCTCGGTCACCACGCCCGAGGAGATCGCCGATGTGATGCAGGCGGCCGATGCGCTCTCCCTCCCGCGCGCGATCCTGGTTGCGAGCCCGCTGCCGGAGGCCGCCCAGCTCGACCCTGCCATGCACGAGCGCCTGCTCGCCGACGCCCTCGACGCAGCCGAGGCTGGGTCCGTGCGCGGCAAGGAGATCACCCCATTTCTGCTTGCCTACATCCACGAGCACACAGACAAGACGAGCGTGGCCATCAACCTCGAGATTGTCCGTCGCAACTGCAAGCTCGGTGCCGAGATCGCCCGCTCCTGGCCCGCGTTGCAGGCTAAGGGCCAGTTGCGCTCAGGACCCAGCGAGACGACATAAGGCAATGGCAGGGGTCCGTCTGCGGCTGCATCTGGCTGCACCGTCGGGCGCGACGGTAACGTGTCCGCTCGAGATCGAGCCATGACCAGCGAAACTGACCTCCCCCGCCTCTCGGTGATGTTGATCGTTTCCGACGCTGGAGCAGCGGTTCACTGGTACAGGAGGGCACTCGGCGCGCGCGTGCTCTGGGACCTGGGCGGAGTTGCCGGCCTTCATCTGCTCGGCGCCCCATTCTTTGTGCACGAGGCAGTGCCAGGCAAGACTAGAGAGCCGAGCCCGACCGACGTTGGGCTGACGACCACGCGGATAGAAGTCTTCGTGGACGAACCCGCACCCTTCATCGATCGCGCTGCCGAAGCTGGAGCGACGGATGTCGAGCCTCCCACGGATCATGAAACTCCTTGGGGAGCGCATCTCCAGGGAGGCTTCACTGATCCCTTTGGGCATCGCTGGTCCGTGGGAGATCGGACGCCGTTGGATCGTTTCGCCGGATAGCGCCCGATTCCCCGCCGCTTGACAATAGTTGCCGTGAGTGGTAACTATTGCCTGATGCCCACGCCCGATGATGTTGAGCTGGCACCGCTGTTGCGAGCCTTGGCTAACCCGGATCGCCTTCGGGTGGTCGAGCTTCTGAGCCAGGCGCCACGACGGGCCGGCGAGCTCACCGATGTCCTTGGCCTTCCGCCACCGACGATGAGCAAGCATCTGCGGGCGCTGCTCGAAGCGGGAATCGTCGCCGACGAGCGGCGTCCCGAGGACGCGCGCGTGCGGGTCTTCCGCTTGCGACGCGAGTCGGTGTTCGCCGTGCAGGCGTGGCTTGACCAGATCCAGGCCCACTGGGACGAGCAACTCGGATCCTTCAAAGCCCACGTCGAACGAAAGGACGACGTGTGAGCGAACCGGCGCATGCATCCTCTCCTCAGGACCGCCTCGTCACCTCAACGGTCGAGGTGGCCGTAGACCCTGACGCCGCCTTTGCGGCGTTTACCCAAGAGCTTGACCTGTGGTGGGTGCGAGGCCCGATCAACCACCACGCGGGCGGACGCGTGCTCGCGATGCGCTGTGAGCCCGGGGTCGGCGGTCGGCTGCTGGAGGTCTACGACGACACGACCGGTGACGCGCTGGAACTGGGGCGGATCACGGCTTGGGAGCCCGGAAAGCGGCTTGCGTGGACGAGCTCGCTCGATGACGTGCGCACCGAAGTCGAGTTCGAGCCTTGCGACGCAGGCACCGTCGTACGGGTGGTAGCCCGCATAGCCGTCGATGGCCAGGACCGCGGAGGGACCGCCTGGACGCGGGTGGTGCCGAAATGGTTCGGCCCGTGGTGCGCCAGGCGAGATGTCACACCGCATGAGGTGCGCGACCTGGCCCGCCTCGCGCTGGCGATCTCCTACGACAGACCAGCAACAGCAGCGCGTTGGCTGGCCGACGCCTTCGGCTTCGAGTCCCCTGACCCACTGCCCGAGGGCCCCGATCCGCTACCCGAGACCGAGCATGGCCACCCGTGGATCGAGTTCCGGCTGGGCAACAGCTCGCTGATGATCTCCAAGCTCGACCTCGACCGACCCCAGCCCACGCCAACCCACGTGCCGTGGGTATACGTCGACGACATCGCAGCGCACTACCAACGAGCCTGCAGCGGTGGAGCGACGGTCGTCAGGAAACTCGGGAGTCCCTGGGGACTGCCGTTCTACGTCGCAGACGATCCCGAAGGCAACCGCTGGACGTTCGTGCAGGCGCGCCCGACCATGCGCTGAGGCGCCTCATTCACCCGGAGCTCTTTCTCCGGCCCGCAGGGTGCATTAGCGGCGCACCCGGTAGCTCAGATGCGCGACCGTGCCGGTACCGCCAACGCTCCTTGGCTCGAGTGCGAGCTCGCCGACTCCGTCGAACAGTCGCTCACCGACGCCGAGGACGACTGGCACGACGTGCAGCCTCAGTTCGTCGATCGCTCCCGTCGCCAGGTACTCGTTCACGGTCTGCGCGCCTCCAGCGATCGCCACGTCCGCCTCGCCGGCAGCCTCGCGCGCTTGTCGCAGCGCCACTTCGGGCCCCTCGGTGGCGAACGTGAAAGTCGTGGCGCCTTCCATCGCGAGCGGCGAGCGCGGGTAGTGCGTGAGCACGAAGACCGGGGCGTGATACGGCGGGTCGTCGCCTCACCAGCCCTTCCACTCCTCATCCCAGGCGCCGCGGCCGGGGGCGAACATGTTCCGCCCCATGATGTACGCGCCGGCCGAGGTGAGCGCTTCGATCGCTGCGGAGTTCGCTTCTGGCTCGTCGAACATCCACCGGTGCAGCCGGTCCCCCACGCGCTCCCCAAACGGCGGGTCCAGACTCTGGTTCGGCCCCGCCACGAAGCCATCGACCGACAACGACAGATCACACGTGACCCTCACGACAACTCGCTTTCCCCGGCTCGCCCGGGATGGGTACTGGCCGTAGATCGGCCCTCGACCCGATGTCGAAGCCAAACGAAGACTTTCGACATCGCTGATAGCGAACCAGTACGTGCTTCATCTTAGATCCCTCCGGTCGCTGCGAGAGCCGGAGCCGCGCTGCCGGAGCCTCGGGTCCGAGCACGGAGCGCCAGTCCGGTCAGCCCGCCGCACAGGGACAGCGCCGCGGCGACGCCGATCGCGGGGCCGAACCCGTTGCTGAACGCCTCAGGCGACGCATAGCTGCCGGCGCCGGTGAACACTGCCACGGCCACCGCTAGTCCGAGCGAGCCGCCGAGCTGTCGCATCGTCGAGAACGTCCCAGAGGCCTTTCCGATCTCCGTCGCGGGCACCCCGCTGAGCGTGGCGTTCTGAGCGGCGGGCAACGCCGTTGAGATTCCCACCCCTGCCAGGATCAGCGGCGCCACCATGTGCGAATACGGTAGCCCGCTACGGGCGATCAGCGCGAACCAGGCGAATCCGCCCGCCTGCATCAACAGGCCGCTGACGATCAGCGGCCGCTCGCCGATCCGGTCGACCAGCGCTCCCGCGAGCGGCGAGACGAGGAATACCGTTCCCGTCCACGGAATGAGCCGCAGCCCGGTCTCGAGCGGAGACTGACCGAGCACGATCTGCTGGTACTGGGCCATGAAGAACACCGCGCTGAACAGTGCGGCGAACATCAGCAGGCTGACCATGTTCCCGGCGGCGAACGCGCGCGAGCGGAACAGTCCCATCGGCAGCATCGGCTCGGAGGCACGCACCTCCCGGAGCACGAAGAGGACCGAGAAGAGCACGCCGCCGGCGAGGGTGCCAACGACCTCGAGGCTGCCCCAGCCGACCGCGTTGCCGCGGACGAGTCCCCACACGATCCCGAGCGCCGCGCCGGTGACCAGCGCCAGTCCCGGAGCGTCAGCCGCGGCACGCGGCCCGAAGCTCTCGTCCATCCGCGCCAACACGAACGGGATCGCGGCGAGCCCGATCGGCACGTTGAGCCAGAAGATCCACTGCCAAGCCAGCCCCTGCGTGACGGCGCCGCCGACCACGGGTCCGGCAACGACGGCCAGCCCGGTGATCGCGCCGTAGATTCCGAGCGCCGAGCCACGCCGCTCGGGCGGGAACGCCTCGCTCAGCAGCGCGAGCGAGACGGGGGCAACGACCGCGGCGCCCGCACCTTGAAGCGCCCGGGCCGCGATCAGCCATCCGACGTCCGGGGACAGCGCGCACACTGCAGACGCTGCCGAGAACAGCGCCAGGCCCCCGACGAACAAGCGCCGCCGGCCGAGCCGGTCGCCGAGCACCGCCCCCGTCATCAGCAGCACGGCGAAGCTCAGCCCGTAGGCGTTGACCGTCCATTCGAGCTCAGCGATTGACGCGTGCAGGTGCACCCGCATCGTGGACAGCGCCGTCGAGACGACGGTCACGTCGAGCGCGACCATTAGCGACGCGATCGCCGTCAGCACGAGCACCCATTTCTGCTTATTGGTCATCTGAACATGCCTCCTGGGAGTTTTGCCTACTGAGACACCGCCACCTGGAGACAATTGACCGATGAATTTCGGTCCCCTCCGGTGTCTTAGCTAGGGATGAACGAGGCCACGATCAGCCGAGCGCGTCAGGGTGACGAGGAGGCATTCCGCGAACTGACCGACCCCTACCGGCGCGAACTGCAAATTCACTGCTACCGGATCCTCGGGTCAGTTCAGGACGCCGAGGACTTACTCCAGGAGACACTCTTGGCCGCATGGAGAGGACTCGACCAGTTCGAAGGGCGCTCCTCGCTGCGTTCCTGGCTGTACCGGATCGCGACCAATCGCTGCCTGAACGCGCTGCGCGATTCACAGCGCAACCCGCTCGACGCCCGGCCCGACCTCCCGCCGCCGACCCGGATGGCCGAGCCACTGTGGCTCGAGCCCTACCCCGACGCGATGCTCGAAGGCATCCCCGACACGGCGCTCGGCCCAGAAGGGCGATACGAGCTCAAGGAGTCGATCGCGCTAGCTTTCGTCGCCGGGCTTCAGCACCTGCCTCCGCGCCAGCGGGCGGTGCTCGTGCTCCGCGACGTCCTCGGGTTCGGCGCAGCGGAGGTCTCGGACATGCTCGACTCGAGTGAGGCGTCTGTCAACAGCGCCCTGCAGCGGGCCCGGGTGACGCTAGACGCTCGCGTCCCGGCGGCTCGCGAGCGGGCGCCGCTGCCGCGCTCGGACCGCGAAAGGAGACTGCTTGGCCGCTTCGCCGACGCCTTCGAGAGCGGCGACATCGACGCCATCGTCGAACTGCTCACCGACGACGCCGTCCTGACCATGCCGCCGGAGCCGGGCGAGTACGTGGGGCCCCCGGCGATCGACGCCTTCCTCACCAACCGCTTTGATACCCACAGCGGGCGTCGCGCGCGGTTGATTCCGACCCGGGCGAACGGCCAACCTGCGTTCGGCCACTACATCGAGGACGCGCAGTCTCCCATCTGTCACTCGTTCGGTGTGATCGTGCTCACGCTCGAGGGTGACCGCATCTCGAGGCTCACGCGCTTCGGCGACACCGGGATCCTGCCGCAGTTCGGCCTGCCGCGGACGCTGCCCGAGTAAGCACCTGTTGACCCGTCCGTCGCCAGGCAGGTTATCCTGGGTGTGAAGCCCTATGAGCGTCGTCATGTACGTCAAGCCGAGCTGTCCTTACTGCCAGGCCGCCCGTGAGCATCTCGCGGTCGAGGGCGAGACCGTTGAGGAACGGGACGCGACGCAAAGCCCAGCCTGGAAGGCCGAGCTCATGGGCTACACCAACAATCGAGGGATCGTTCCGACCATCATCTGGAGCGACGGCCAGCGCCAAGTCGGATTCCCGCCAGGTCGTGGCTGACGGGTGCACTGAGCGGTCGGTCGCCCGCTGAACTACAGAATGCCGGGGACGCTCTTATCGGTGTTGTGGCGGAAGATGTTGACTGCGCCGATGACCTCGTCTTCCTTGTTCCTGATCGGGAAGACGTTGACGAGGGCGAGCAGGCGAGTACCGTCGGGTTGCTCGCAGATGACGTCGGCGTTTCGCACTGTGCCACCGTTCTTGATGACCACCGAAGGGGGCGCGTGCTCGTGCGGCATGACTTCGCCGGACGGGTACCGGAGACGGTGGGCGCCGCAATACTTCTCGCTCGACCCGAGCTCGGGTGTCCGACCCCAGGCCGTGATCGCCGCTTGGTTGCACTTGACGACCGTGCCGTCCTTCTCCATGACGTAGATCCCGACCGGGGTCTCGTCAATGGCGTCTTGATCGCCGAGCAAGCCCTCAAGCACGAGCCGCCCGTTCTCCAACTCCCCGCGAAACTCGATCGCGTCCAACTCGCCCTCAACGATAAGCTCGCGCGTCCCAGTCGCCACGCCCATGGATGGCCTCCCTCACGTCGGTTACCCAGCCAAATAACTATACAGACTTAGAAGAATCGTTGCGCGGGCTATTGAACGTGCCGTGGCGTGAGGCCGCGCTCGATCAGCGCCACCGACTTGTCGCGCGACACGAGGGCTGTGTTGAGCGGCGCCGCGATGGCGATGACGGCGATGGCAAGGAGCACCGGGTTGCGCAGCGCGGCGGCGACGCGCCGACCGAGCGGCAAGGACGCCTCCGGCACGGCGGCGGGTGCGCCCGAGCGCCGGTGCTTAATGCGGCGACTGAGCATCTCCACCGCGGGCACGAGGGCGCAGGTCAAGACCAGCGATGACAGGATCGACACCTTGATGCCGAACTCGGTGGTCTGTATCAGGACCAGTCCCGCGGCCACAACCGCCGTGATGACGGCATAGATGATCCTGCCAAGCGGCGACTTGGGCGCGGTCTGAGGATCGGTGATCATGAAGAAGACGAAGACCAGCAGTTCGGGTGAGAAGGCGATGGTCGACCAGTAGAAGCTCCCGCTCACGGGGCCCGGGTGCCAGGTCGCGTAGTAGGAGCGCCCGGCGAGGGCGAAGATGGCGATGAGCGCGAAGAACGTGGCCAGGAAGGCGGCGGTCATGGGGATCATCTTCACCTGCCGCAGCACCCACCAAGCACCTCCGAAGATGACCGCCATCGAGACCACCATCGGAACGCCGAAAGGGGCCCACCAGAGGTGCTCGGAGAACACGTAGCTTGGGCCGATCAGGAGCAGGCCCAACGCAATCCCGATGTTCGAAGGGTTGAAGATGTGCCGGCCCTTCAGCCGCAAGAGGTACTTCGGCAGCATCGAGAGCAAGACAACGAGCACGAAGAAACCGAGCTCTCGAAGGCTCCACAGATCCCCATGCTTGGTGCCCGCGACGCGGAAGATGAACGCGATGCTGAGGCCCGTCTGGATTGCGCTCGCCGGCCACACCAGGACTTGATCGCGCCGGAACGTCACCGCGATCTCGATGACCGCGCACAGCAGCACGCAGACGAGGATCTGGGGAATCGAGATCTGGAAGCGCAGGACGGTCTGGCCCAGGATCGTGAGCGCGATGATCGTCGCCGAGAGCTTTAGCCGCGGGTCGGTCCGCTTTGGCAGCACGACCGGAATGGTTCGTCCTCGCACGACGAGCTGTGGCCGCTTTATCGGAAGAGCTTCGACGGGGGGCGTGGCGACGCTCATCGAGCTGGAGCCAGGCTGGCCGCCGCATAGGCGCTCGCCGTCGCGGGGCACCAGATGACCAGCGATCGGAATCGGGTTGGATCGACGCCCGACGGCACTGCGTAGTTGAGCGAGCCTGCGGTCACGTCCATCGTCGCCACCAGCTTCAAGGAACCGCCGCTCACCTCGGCCGAGGAGTGCGGGGCTTTGAGCGTGCTCAGGAGCAACTGAAGGTCGGTATTCGGCGTGACGAAGAAGTGATCAAGCCGCATCAAGTACCGCCCGTCGGTCTGACGGTAGAACGTGAGGTGCCCTGTTCCAGTCTGGTCGATGTTGTAGAAGGAGCCGACGGACGCTTTCGTAGTGCCGGAAGCCGTCATCGCCGGTAGCGGCGGCTCGACCAGTGGGACCTCGATCTGTTGTGCGACCTCGAGTCGCCAGGACCCGGCGGTGATCACCTCGACGCGCGCCGTCCCCGTCTGGGTCGCATATCCCGTCGCGCTGGAAGGACACATGGCGTCCACCACGGGCTTGGACTGACCGGGTGCCCGCACCAGGAGGTGGCCTGACTTGCAGCTTGCCTTCACTCGCCATTGGAGGGCGCCCCGGCCGATCGTGAACGACGATGACGTCGATGATCCGCTTCCGGTCAGGACGCCGACGACCTGCCACCACGGCGCTGACCGCAGCGTCGTCGGCGCCAGCGGAGCGATCGCCGGCCGTGCGAACGCGTCGCGACCGGCCACCGGGGAGGTCGCCTCGGGGACCGCCGAGCCGAAGAGATGGTCCCGAACCGCGAACAGGTTGCTGCTCACGACGGCGCCGGCGATGACAGCGGCCAGCCCTAGCCAGGCGAAGATCCGTCTGGGCAGTGCCGGGCTGGGAGCCTGATCCGCTTTAGATCCCGTTCCCACGGACTCCAACCCTCCTGGCCGGCGGTGCTGACGTCACGAAGCCCCCCGGCCGCCCATGCGTGCGGAAACTGAGCTGTGCTGCCAGAAGCCGATCATTGCCTTGCGAGCATATCGCCGAGCCGTACGCAGGCGTCACAGGTCGTCCTCCTCGATCAAGCAGCAGCGGGCCGCGCGTCTTGAAAATAGTGCCCTTGCTCGAGGTCTGCGATGAGCCCGGGATGGGTGGGGTGCCATCCCACCAGCTCTCGGGTCAGGGCGCTGGAGGCTGGGCTGTCGGCTGCGAGGAAGCCAGCCAGCCAGGCGAAGTGCTCGCCTGCGTCCTCGGGAGAGACGGAGACCACTGGAACGTTCAGGTGGCGGCCGATCACCTCGGCGATGTCGCGGATGGGCACGCCCTCGTCGGCGACTCCGTGCAGCGTCGAGCCCGCTGGCGCCTTCTCCAACGCGAGGCGGAAGAGGCGCGCGGAATCGAGCCGGTGCACGGCAGGCCAGGGGTTGGTTCCGTCGCCGATGTAGCCGGAGACGCCTGTGTCGCGAGCGATGGCGACGAGTCTCGCGACGAAGCCGTGATCCCCGTCGCCGTGATTGGTCGGCGGGAGTCGCACGACTGACGAGCGGACACCGCGGGAGGGCGAGGGAGAGCACGTACTCGGCGGTGGCCCACCGAGTCCGGGGACCGTCGCCACAAGTGGCCACAGCCGGGTCGGGACCATGCCCGTCCTGCTCGGTCGCCACGCGCCCCGGCATGACCCCGAGCGTCCCGGAGGCGATGAGGAGGGGTCGACCAGAACGCGCCAGCGCCTCGCCCATGGTCTCGGCAGCGCGGCGATCCGCGTCGGCAACGCCCTGGAAGTCACCGGAGAACGCGATGTCGTGCTTGAACGCGAGGTGGATCACGCCATCGGACGCGGCGGCCGCATCCCGCAGGGTGTTGAGATCGTCAAGGGTGCCGCCGTGCGCCTCTGCTCCGGCGGCGGTGAGGGCACCGGCCGAGGCATCCGAGCGGGCGAGCCCGATGACCTGATGCCCCGCGCCGATGAGTTCGGGAACGAGGGCCGACCCGATCCAGCCCGACGCGCCGGTGACGAATACACGCATGAGAAACCTCCAGTTGTTCGACCGTCCTCGCCACAGACGTAGGGCGGGCGGCGGATGATGTCAGTTACTGTCATCAACGTAAAGCAAACTGATGACAGCCGCTGCCATCGACTACGATCAGGGCATGGGTCGATGGGAACCGAACGCACGCGGCCGCCTCGAGCAAGCGGCCATGGAGCTCTACGGCGAGCGCGGATTCGACCAGACCACGGCGGCGGAGATCGCCAAGCGGGCGGGGCTGACGGAGCGAACCTTCTTCCGGCACTTCGCCGACAAACGGGAGGTCCTCTTCTCGGGCGCGGGCTCACTGCAGGACCTCCTGGTGCGCACCGTCGCCGGCGCCCCGGATTCCGCGGCGCCGCTCGACGCGGTCGCCGCGAGCCTCGAGGCCGCGGGCGCACTGCTCCAGGAGCGTCGAGAGTTCGCGCGCCAGCGCCAGCGCATCATCGCTGCTAACAGAGAGCTGCAAGAACGCGAGCTGATCAAGCTCGCATCACTCGCCTCGGCGATCGCCGACACGTTGCGCCGGCGCGGCGTCACCGAACCCGCGGCTAGCCTGACTGCCGAGGCCGGGATCGCTGTCTTCCGGATCGCCTTTGAGCGCTGGGTCGACGATGCCAACGAGGAAGACTTGCCGCGACTCGTCCGAGAGTCGCTCGACGAGCTGAAAGCCGTCACCGCGGGCCGATGATCACGGAGACCGGCCGGCGACTGCGCGGGCTTTCTCATGCGCAGGATCGGGCGTAACCTGCGCCTCGTGTCGGTAGAGCCTGAGCCGCTTTCCCGGCGAGTCCAGCGAGTTCATGTTCGCGCCCCGAGACGAAGGCAGGAGCTTTCACGGTCGACGTGATCTGGCCGATCTGGAACCTCCTCGACATGACACCGGGCGGTCGCGGAACCGGGTCGGACTTTCCGAAGGTGGATTACCAGTAGCTTCTGGGGTATGGGTGCATCCAATTCGTGCCGGCGGTCCGACTCATTGCGGGGTCATGATCGCGTTCACCTTACTGCGCGCGAACCAGGCGGAGCCAACGCCAATCAGGGCGGTCACGAGGGTGACGAGAACAGTCGCTTGCTTTGCCGTCAGGTGCCACCACGCGAACCCTGTGCCAAGGGCAATCGTGGCGGAGACTGCGGCGGTGAATGTGGCAGCAAGCGCAACTGGCTCCTTCTTTGTCCCTGGCCAAAAGTGCGCGACCGCCGCACTGAGAAGGCCGATGATTGCCCCAACCTCGGTGGAAACCAGCGTCGTTTGCGACCCAGACCAATGGACGATGCCGAAGGTCGTGAGGAACGTGATTACGGAAGCGGCAAGCGGCGCCAGCGCCACTAGCAAAGCCTTCACTTGGGGTGGCACAACATCCTCCAAACCTCGCTAGAAATGGCATCGACGCGAAGCGTTCCAGAACCGCACGTTGCCATGGGGATTTGTTCGTGCTCGGCCCACGCCGCGGCGTGCCGTCACTCGCTCGGAGCCCGTCGCCTTACCTCCTGCACCAGCCAGAAGTTGCCGTCCGGGTCGGTGAAGGAGAGGAACGACCCGTAGTCGGCGCGCTGCGGGTCAAGCCCGGGGGTCTGGCCGTCGCCCCCGAAGTGGAAGATCTCGCTGACGTCGGTACCGCGCTCGACGAGTTCCGCCCGAGCGCCCTCGATGTCGGAGACGACCAAGTGGAGTCCTTTCACGGAACCGGGCGTTGCGCTGCTGATTCCGGTTCCGATCGAGATCGAGCAGGCTGAGCCTGGTGGGGTCAGCTGGACGACGCGGAATGCGTCGCCGGCGCAGTGGTCCACATCGAGCTTGAAGCCTGCCTTCTCGATGTAAAAATCCTTGGCCCGATCGACGTCCGAGACCGGGACGACCACGAGTTCGAGCTTCCAGTCCACGATGGTGCTCCGTTCTGTCGCAGGGTCTGAGCTGTCCGATGCGTAGACCGCTCCTCCGACGAGAACTCATCGGTGGCTGAGACCAGGAAGCTGGCGCAGTCGGCGAGCACCGCGATGGTCCTGCCGAGGCCGTCGATGAGGAGTCCGCCGAGATCGGGGCCGCCGACAGTGGCCGCCGAGGCGCTTCACTGCAGGGCACTGTTGCCGGCCGCGCGGTCCTCGCGGTCGCTGACCACCTCGAGCAGGAACACGCCGTAGGCGGTGTTGAAGAAGACGCTGGCGGTCCCGGCCGCGAGCGCCGCGAGGATGAGCTGGACGGCCCTCAGGTCACCGAGCGCCCACGCCAGGGGCACGGTCGCGAAGGCCGCCGCGGCGACGAAGTCGCAAGCGATCATCAGCCAGCGGTGCTCGCGGAGCTGATCGATCCACGCGCCGACGAGCAGGCCGATGGCCAGCCAAGGCAGCCACGCGGCCGCTCTGAGCAGGCTTACCGTGAAGGCGCTGGCGTGGAGAGTGGTGACGGCGATCACGGGCAGGACGATGCCCGTGACGCTGTTGCCCACGTGGCTCGTCGTTTCGCCCGTCCACAACAGCCCGAAAGTTCCGGTGTCGGCGCAGGAGAGCGATCACGGCGCGCCGGGAACGCCGTGGGCGAAGACGAACACCTGGTCGCGCTCGGCGTCGTCGTCGGGGACGGCGCGGTCGTGCCAGCGGCGAAGCAGGTCCGTGACTTCATCTGACAGTTGCGACAGCTCGCCGGGCGTGAGCCGCAGCCAGATGTCGGCGGAGAAGGCGGCATCGGTCCAGCCGCGCGCGTCGTTCTCACCGCCGCGTCCAAGTCCGAACCTTCTCCACGTGATGTTCGAGCCCCAGCGACAGAGCGGCATCGACGTCCACGGCCGCCGCGGGGTCGTCGTCGAAGCTCGTCGATGACCACCGCCGCCGCGAGAACCTTCATGTGGTGCCTGATGTTGCCGGCGGCCTGGCCGGTGCGGTCGGATAGCATCGACACGGTCGAGGGACCGTCGACCGTGAGCACGTCGAGCAGCCGCCGTCGCTGCGGAAGCGACATCTACCGCCGAGCTATACGTGCGCCGGTGTCCGATCGCTCGCCCGCGCCCGCCACGCCCGCCCGATGTTCCGGAGCATCGACGGGTAGACGATCAGGTGCCGGAACGGCGCGATCGCGGCCATGTAGGCGATCCCCAGCAGTCCGTTTGGCTTCACGAGCACAGCCATCTGGCCTCGGTAGCCGCCATTCTCGTCGGAGACCCAAGCGATGTGCATGACCCCGTGCATCGTTCGGTTGGCGATCTCCGCGGCCCATTCGTCGTCGAGCAGGTAGAGCGGCGTGAAGGGAAGCGCGCCGAGGTTCGGTCCGGATGGGGCGTCGCGCAGGTCCACCGGCATCCGGTCGCGCAGCGAGGGCACGCGGGCGCGCAGACCGGTGTCCGGGGCGTCCCAGCCGAGCAGCTCGCCGGCTTTCCAGCGGATCGCCCACAGCACGCGGACGGCGCCGGGTGCGCCTCGCGACGCGTCGCCAGAGGCGAGCAGCTCCACGAGCCGGGGGAAGTCGTCCGGGCCGCCCGGAGTCGGTAGTGCCCATACGTCCTCGAGCCGGAAATCGGCGGTGAGCTCGTGGATCCGCCAGGGCCGGGAGGCGTGGGCGGTGTTCGAGAGCCGCATGCGTGAACCTCCATCCATACAGTAGTGTATGGATGGAGGGTAGACACTATCGCCGGCGTGTCAATGCCCCGCAGGACGCGATAGAGATAGGCGATGGCCGCACCGACGCGCACTCCTCGCAGCAAATGGATCCACGCGGGACTTCGGGCGCTCGCCGCCGGTGGCCCCGACGCCGTCCGGATCGAGCCCCTGGCCCAGGCCCTCGGCGTGACGAGGGGCGGCTTCTACTGGCATTTCGAGGATCGGGGCGCGCTGCTCGAGGAGATGCTCGACACGTGGGAACGCGCGACCACCGAAGACGTCATCAAGCGCCTCGAGCACGAGGGCGGCGACGCCGGCGCCAAGCTCCGTCGGCTGTTCGCCCTCGCCTCGCCGAGCGTTGTAATGACCGACCTCGCGATCCGTGACTGGGCCCGCCGCGATCCGGCGGTCGCCGAGCGTCTGCGGCGCATCGACAACCGGCGCATGGGCTACCTGCGCTCACTGTTCAGCGCCATCTGCCCCGACGAGAACGACGTCGAGCCCCGCTCCATGCTCGCCTTCTCGCTCCTCATCGGCGACCACTTCATCGCCTCCGATCATGGTACGCGCAGCCGGGCGGACGTGCTGGAACTCGCCCTGCTGCTGCTCGAGGCGTAGATGTAAAAAGCTGGTTGCAAGTTGGCGCTCCGGTCACCACGAGATAACCATCCGCGCGTGTGGCGTGGCCTCATTCTGCTCGGATTGGCGCTCGTGCACACCGTTCCCGCCGCCGAGCACACCGCGGAGATCTACGAGCTGACGCGCCTCGATCCGGCCTCGGGGCGCACTGTCGCGCTCCGCCGGTTCTCGAGCACCCTCGACGACACTCTCCTCACCGGCGGATCGCTCTGGGTCACGACGACCCTCGGCAACACGACGTCGCTGTGGAGGCTGGATCCGCGAACGCTGCCGGCCCGATCCGACGTGCGCGTGCCCAGCAGCTCGCGGCCGATCGCAGCGGTCGGATCCTGCTCGCGAGCCTGGGCTACCAGCATCTGACCTGCGGTCGGCATGAAACCACCGCGTGGCGGCTCGATGTCAAGACCCTGAGAGCGAACAAGACGGACGCCTGGCCAGCCACCTCCGACCGCGTCCTGTTGCGGGTGATCGACGGCGTCCTCTGGGTCACCGAGCCGCTCGGACAAGACAACCTGAACTTCTGCGCCAACCCGGTCGGGGGGCCCGGCGTTGCCGCCGAGCCCCGCGCGTGAGGCCTAGTGGAAGAAGCGCTCGCCTCCGTTGCAGCGGCCGATGCCGGTGTCGCTGTAGCTTGGCGGGGCGCCGGTCGGGGCGGTCGGGCTCTCCAGCGCCGACTCGTAGTCCCAGCGGTACCAGTCAGACCCGAGCGTGAGCTTCATGACTCCGTAGTACTGGTCCGCCCACGCCTGTAGGTTCGGCGTGCTCGGGAGCACGGTGTCGAGCGACTCGCCCCCTGTCCCGACGATGAATTCGCGGATTCCGCGCCTTGGATCGGAGTTGCCGCTCGGATCCATGGGCGCGAAGCGCGAGTACACGTGGTCGTGTCCGTTGAGGACGAGCGTCGCGTGATGTGCGTAGAGGAGCTGCCACCAGGCGTCGGCGGTCTGCCCCTCGGCGCTGCCCGAGGTGCTCGGGCTGGTTGTGGCGCTGAACGTCGGCTGGTGCCAGTAGGCCAGGGTGCAGCGGGCGTGATCGCCGTTCAGATCCTGCGCGAGCCACTTGGTCTCACTCGAGAACCACGATCCCGTCGGACTGCAGCCGCCCGGTTCGGTAGCGCACTGGACGTTGAGCGAGATCAGGTGCCACGCGCCGAGGTTGTACGAATACCAGCCGTTGCCGGTCTGACCGAACTGGCCCGCCTGGCCGTACTGCTGGGGAGCGGGCTGCGGGACAACTACGCCGGTGGTCGGGTTGGTGACCGTGGTGTCGATCTCCGAGCCGTTGGCGTTGTGCGTCAGGCCGTTGTAGTAGTCGAAGTAGCCGAGGCCGCGGACTCCCGTCTGGCCGTGGTTGTCGTAGAACTCGTGGTTGCCTGGGGAGGGACGCTGGAGGAACTTGAAAGCGCCCCAGTACTTGTCGAACGAGTTTTCAAAATCCGAGTAGTAGCCGTTCTGGTACTGCTCGTCGCCGAGCAGGGCGACGAGTGCGGGCGACATCGCCTCGACCTGCTGGGCGGTCGCGTTCTGAGCGGAGTTGCGCGCCGTCGAGCCTACGCCCTGATCGCATACGTCCGTGGCCTTCTCCTTCTCCTGCGGAGTGCCGGGCTGGCAGGAGATGTCGCCTACCGCCGCGAGCACCGGCTCGCGTCCCTGGGCGTTATAGGGCCAGGGATTGTCGCCGTTGCTGAACCATCCTCCTGGATCGGCGAGCACCGTGCCGGCGCCTGCCGCCAGCGCCAGGATCGCGGCGACGGTGACCGCGACCATCCGGCGGGACATCCGGAACCCGTGTCGGGGGTTGCGCATCTGTTCTCCTCGCGTTCGTACCTCTGAGCGCCGCGAGGCTATGAGATCGGCGCCGCCCAAAGGTGACCGCTGAGTGAAGATCCGGGCCGGAATTGGGGCCGCTCCGTGTCACCCTCCGGGCGATTGTCCCCCCAGCCGCGGCAATGCGCGGCGCCGAAGCGCGGTGAGCGAGATCGCCAGCCACGCGACGCCGGCTGACGCGGCCGCGAGCAGACCGGTGAAGTTACGCAGGTACCGGTTGGAGAGCTGAGCTGAACGGGCCATCGCGGGGGAGGCGGCCTTCCTGCGACTACGCGAGACCGCCCTCGCCTTCGACCGGCGGCTGCGGCGCGGAGTCACCGGCGACGACGTCGCGCTCCTCGAGGGCCTGCTCGGCCGGCTGGCCGCCAATGCAGAAGCGACGCGCGACCCGTCCGAGGCCGGTCAGGCCTGATCCTGGCTCCGGGCGGGCCCGGAGCCAGGCTTCGGCGTCAGAGCCGTCCGTTCTCGCGCAGCCAGATCAACGCGCGGATGGTGACGTTGCCGCGCCAGTCGGTCGTCTGCGCCGGCGACCAGGCCAGCCAGTCGAACATCCAGCCGCCATCTTGCTGCTGCTCGGACTCGACGGCGTCGAGGTGAGCGTCGATCTGGTCCTCGTTGACGAGGGCGCGTGACCGGCTGTCTGGGCGTGGGGAGAGGTCGAGCGGGCGCAGCGTCTCTCCCTCGGCGCCGCCGACGAGCGCGACGGCCGAGGTGTCGACGCGGGCGGTAAGCGATGCGATCGCCGCACGCGCGCGCTGCTCGTCGGGAACCGCATCGAGGAAGGCGCAGGCGAACTTCAGCCAATACCCGGTGGGCTGCTCGGCTCTCTCGATTGATCGCCAGCACCAGTCGGTGGCGCGGTCGAGCCACGCGTCGCCCGTCACGCCGCCGGCGTGGAGGGTGGCAGCGAGCGCGAGCGTGAGCATGGCTCCGGGCCCGGGCTGGAACCAGGGCGCGTGCGGGTAGTCCTCGAAGCCGGGCAGCACGGACGGGATCCCGCCGTCTGGCTCGGCGACCTGCGCAATCCAGCGGCGTGCATCGCGGGCGAGCGTTCCGTGCATGGCGTCAGCCTCGCTGAGCAGCTCGAGGGCGTACAGCGTCGCCACTGGTTGGCTGACCGGGCAGCGCAGATCGGGCTCCAGCGCGTGGCCGAAGCCGCCGTCCGGATTGCGATAGCCACGCAGCGCCTCGACGACCGGCTCGGCTGGCCCGTCGGCGAAGAGCAGGCTGTAGCGGTGGCGGTCCACCAGGCGGGCGGCGGACCAGATGAAGGTCTCGGCGGAGCGGTGATCGATGGGCATGGCGCCTACCCTAGGCGGCCGTCGGCACCCGGTCTTTGAGAAATCGGACAGGCGAGAGCCCGGCCAGTTGGCTGACCTCGGCAGTCATGTGAGCCTGATCGGCGTAGCCGACCTCAAGCGCCCGCTCGACCAGCGGCGCGGGCGGCAGTGCCTGCAGCCGCCGGAAGCGCAGCACGCGCGCGAGCATCTTCGGCCCGTACCCGACCGCATCGCTGACGCGACGGTGCAGTTGCCGGGCGCTGACGCCAAGCTCGGCGGCGACCGGTCCCACGCGTGCCCGCGGGCGCCCGAGTGCCACCACCGCGGCGCAAACGAGCGGATCAAGCTCCGCGCCGCGAAGCTCAACAGCTCGCAGCAGCAGCACGTGCGGGTCAGAGCCCCCCGCGAGCTCCTCAAGCAGCGCCGCAGCCACATCACGGCCCAGAACCTCGGCGGCGTCCGGCGAGACATCACGAAGCTCGGACGCCGGCAGCCCTAGGGCGGCGCCCGCCGCACCCGGCCGCAACCGTGCCCCGACGAAGCGCGAGCCCGACTCCAACGTCATGACGCGAGCCCGGGTATCAGGCCCGGCGACGGTCAGGCGCCCGCCCGCCCAGATCAGATCCACGCAGGCGTCGGGCACGATCTGCTGCTCGTACTGAGTCGTGGTGGTCTGCTCCCAGGTGCAGGCCACCAGCGGCGAGGCGACGAGGCGCTCGACGTAGCTCACAACCCCAACGCTACCCGGTTCCGCCTGCCGAGTACGGTTGTCGGATGGCATCTCGGTACGCCTTCGTCGACTGACGAGCCAGCGCCGTCGCGATGCTGCTCCGGAGCTGCCTCGCCGCCGACGCCACCTTCCCGTTCCTCCTTGCTGCGTGCGAGTAAAGTGGGCCGATGGCCGACGAAGAGCGTCCCGACCCGATCATGGACCGCGCTCAGCGCCACCGCGAAGAGCGGCGAGCGGTCGAGGAAGCGGGGGGAGGGCAGTCCGAGGGCTTCGAGCTCGCGGAGCAGGATCTCATCGACCACGCCTCGCACGGCGACGACCACACACCCAGCCGGATCATGCAGGACGCCGGGCCCGAGGAGGAGTCAGCCGACTCGGTCTACGGCGAGGGCGACAGCGAGCACCTCAGCGACTGATCCCCGCACCCGCCGGCGGCGCAATTCTGTCGACCGACGGTCAAGTATTCTCTGAGTCGAGCATGTCCTCGCCCGCGTACACCCGCCTCCAGGTCGACGAGCGCCGGCGCCAGGTGGTGGAGACCGGGGCCAGGCTGTTCACCGAGCACGCCTTCGAGGAGATCTCGATGCGCCAGATCGCCGAGGCGGCGGGCATCTCCAAGGCGCTCCTCTACCACTACTTCCCGAGCAAGATCGAGCTCTTCAAGGCGGCCGTTGCCGAGCAGGCGGCGGAGCTCCAGCGCATGATCGAGCCGACCGGCGAGGGGACGCCATTCGAGCAGCTGACCAGGAGCCTCGACGCCTACCTGGGATGGATCGAGGGGAACTCGCGGGCATGGACCAAGATGATGCGGAACGCCGCGACCCTCCCCGAGGCCGGCGAGTTTGTGGAGGCCTTCCGCAACCAGACGCTCGATCAGCTCGTCCTGCGCCTGACCGGGCGGCGCAAGCCGCGTCCGGTCCTCCGTAACGCCCTAAAGGGCTGGCTGGGGTACGTCGACGCGGCGATCCTCGATTGGACCGAGGCGGGCGATCTCCAGCGCGACCAGGTCCGGGACCTGATCATCGCCGCCTTCGGCGCCGCGCTGATGACGGCGCAGCACGCCGATCCGAAGCTGAAGCTCAAGCTCGCCTGAGCCGAGCGCACGCGCGCACGGCATTTCGCCCGCGGCCGCGGCCGGGGCCGCGC
>JALYZL010000077.1 GCA_030948875.1 Actinomycetota bacterium | reverse complement strand
CATGCCGGCGGCGAAGGCGCGCTCCGCGGCGGGCAAGGTCAGGCTCACGGGCTCGCCGTCCAAGGTGGCGGCGCAGACGGCAGCGGCCGTCCACGCGCGCTCATCAGGCGTTTCGTCGCCGCTGCTGGCGAGCTCGGCCCGCCACCAGCCTGAGGGCAGCGGATCGTTCGCAGCGATGCTGCAGAACGCGAGCTCGGCGCGGAGCGCGGCCTCCTCATCGCACTTCGGCAGCTGAGAGTCGCACAAGGACTCCTTGAACCGCCCGGTGAGCAGCCGAAGGTCCGCGAGCTCGAGCGCCGCCCTGGCGCGTAGCGCCCCGCCACTGCCGGCTTGCAGACTCCCGGCCTCAAGGACTTCCACGAGGTGAGACTCAGCGCCCGCCAGGCACATGCGCGCCTCGAGCGCGCCGAGCTCGAGGAGCACGCCGTGCCGGGCCCCCGCCGGAGGGGGCTCGGCCAGTGCGCGCTCCAGATAGCGCGCCGCGCGCAGAGCGCTCCCCGCGGCCAGCGCCCTCCCCGCAGTCGCCTGGAGCACCGCAACCGTCTCGGGATCGTCGGCGGGCTCGCTCAGCAATAGGTGGTCAGCGACTGCGTCCTGCGTCGCTCCCGCCCCGGCGATCAACCACGCCGCCTCCCCGTGCAGCAGCGACCGCTGGGAGGGTGCGATCGAGCCGTATACGGCGTTGCGCACGATCGGCGCCGAGAACCGCAGCGGCGAAGTCGGTGCCATCAGGTCCGCGCGCGTCAGGAGCTCACTGGCGCAGGCGGCCGCGGCCAGGTCGAGCCCGCCGAGCGCGGCCGCCAGTCGCATGCGGGCATCCTCGCCCAGGATCGCGACCGCTTGCGCGAAGGACACCGCCTCGGCTCCGAGGGCCTGGATACGAAGGGTCACCGTCGAGGCCACCGCGCGTGGCGTCAGCGCGTCGATCACTCGCTCGAGCGGCTCCGGATCGCTCCGAGCATCGTCGACGAGGGCCCGGCACGACTCGACCACCAGCCACGGATTGCCTGCGGTCGCGGCGTGGCAGCACGTCGCGGCACGTCCGTATCCCGCGCGCGCGAGCTCGAGCAGCTCGGCCGTCGCGGCCTCGCTCAGGGGCGCGAGCGTGTGCCGGTCCTCGATCGTCTCGAGCAGGTCGGCGATCGGCGCGGAGCTGAGCGCTGCCGGTCGCCAGCTGAGGACGACGGCGATCGGGAGTGACGCGACGTGGGTGCCCAAATAGGCGAGGAAGCGCAGCGAGTGCTCATCGGCCCAATGCAGATCGTCGATCGCGACGAGCACGGGTCGCATGGAGGCCCGGGTGTAGGCGAACCCGAACAGTTCGCGGACCCTGTCTCCGCACTCCGCCGGCGAGAGCCGTCCCCGGGGCCCGAATGCGAGTTCGTCCCCTTGGCCCTCGAAGAGGTCGCGGACGAGGCCGAACTCGAACTCGCGCTCGAACGGAGCGCCGGTCGCGCGGAGCACGTCGAAATCTGGCGCTCGATTCACGACCGCGTCGAGCAGCCTCGTCTTGCCGATTCCCGCCGGTCCCTCGAGCCCGAGGACGTAGCCGTGACCCTCCCGAGCAGAGGCCAGGAGGGCATCGGCTCGCTCCAACGGGCGCCCGCGTTCGAGCAGCGGCGCTGCCTGCGCCGCGTCACTCGCCCACCCATTACCGACCGCGTGCTCCACGCTCGCCCACCCCGTACGCCCGGTTCCGGACGCAAGCCTATTGGGCCGACGGCGGAAGTCAAGGCCGCTCAAGCCAGGGCGGTAACTCCTGGGGATCCGGCGGGAAAAATCTGGGGGGTGCCGTGGGGGTCCAAGCGGACGCGGGGCGCCTAGGCTGCCCCGCGGGGACCGGGCTCCGGCTGCGGGTGCAGCCAGTCCGGCGTCAAGGCGATGCAGCTGGAGGCTCCAGAAAGGGTTGCTCATGTCGTTCACGTATCCAGGTGTTTACATCGAGGAGCTGCCGAGCCCGGTGCACGCGATTGCCGGCGTCGCGACCTCCATCGCCGCGTTCGTCGGCTACACGTCGCGCGGGATTGACAACCGCGCTCAGGCGATCTTCAGCTTCGGCGACTACGAGCGGCTGTACGGCGGGCTGGCGTCCGACAGCGAGCTGAGCTATGCGGTCGCGCAGTTCTTTCAGAACGGGGGGACGCAGGCTTACGTGGTCCGGGTCCCCAGGGACGGGTCCAAGCCGGCGTCGGTCCAGTTTGAAGGCCTGCTCTTCACCGCACTCAGCGCCGGCACGTGGGCCGACAACGAACTGCTCATCGATGTCGATCTTCAGGGTGTCGACCTGAAGAGTGACGCCAAGGCCTTCAACCTGACCGTCACCAACCTGATCGACCAGACGACGGAGTCGTTCCCGAGCGTGACCCTCGACGGAACCGCGACCAACTACGTGACCGCGGTGGTGAGCGACCCTGACAACGGGTCGCAGCTCGTCAAGGCCGCGCTCGTTAATCCGGCGATCCCGCCCGCGGGACCGCTGACCCCGACCGGACTTGTTGGGGCCAAGCTCACGGTGGCCACGGCCACCACCGGGCTCGGCGGGAGCGGCGCTCCGCTGGCCGCCGACAAGGACTACACAGTTACCTTGCACACCGCGGCCGGCCTGGTCGGCCCTGACCCGCTGGCGACCGTGTTCAAGCAGGGCGATGCGATCCCGCAGAGCATGGCCGGCCTGGCCGCACAGCTGCAACAGGCGATCAACCAGGCTCTACCCCTGGCGCTGAAGGCCCCCGCGGCGGTGCAGTGCTCGGTCTCTCCGCTGGGGACCGCTGGCGATCAGGCGATCCGCGTCAATGCCTCCCTGCCCCAGCACCCCGATGCCGTCCTCTCCCTGAGTGGACCCGCAGCGAAGGCGCTGGCCCTCGACACGGCCGCCCCGGCCGCAAACGCAGCGCATTACGCGCTCGGCAGTGGCAACGCAGGGGTGGGAAAGCAGGACGCGTCAGTAGCCGGGTCCGACGGCACGAGCCTTCCGGTGACGAACGATCTGATCGGCGATCAGGCCGCTTACTCGGGCATCTACGCGCTCGCCAAGGTCGACCTGTTCAACCTCCTCAGCATCCCCGACGCGACGCGCGCGCTGCCCAGCAACCAGAACGCCATCGACCCCAAGGTGGCGCCCGAGACGATCTACGCCGCGGCGATCGCCTTCTGCCGAGACCATCGGGCGTTCCTCCTCGTGGATCCGCCGCCCTACGTCACGAGCGTCTCCGGCGCCATCGATTGGATCTCGGACAAGCTCGGCATCACCGACCCGAACGGCGCCGCGTTCTTCCCCCGTCTGCGCTCGGCCGACGCACTAAACAGCAGCAAGCTTCGCTCGTTTGCCCCATCGGGCGTGGTCGCCGGCGTCTACGCGACGACCGACGCCACCCGGGGCGTGTGGAAGGCGCCGGCCGGGATCGACGCGACGCTGGGCGGCGTCCAGAGCATGACCTTCCCGCTCACCGACCAGGAGAACGGTCAGCTCAACCCACTGGGCCTGAACTGCTTCCGCGCCTTTCCCGTTTACGGGCGCGTCCTGTGGGGAGCGCGCACCCTGGCCGGAGCCGACGCGCTCGGGAGCCAGTGGAAGTACGTTCCGGTCCGGCGGACGGCGCTGTTCCTGGAAGAGAGTCTGTTCCGGGGCACGAAGTGGGTTGTGTTCGAACCGAACGACGAGCCACTATGGGCCTCGATCCGGCTCAACGTCAGCTCGTTCATGCAGACGTACTTCCTCAAGGGCGCCTTCCAGGGCCAGACGCCCAAGGAGGCCTACTTCGTTAAGTGCGACCACGAGACGACCACGCAGACTGACATTGACAACGGCGTGGTCAACATCCTCGTCGGCTTCGCACCTCTGAAGCCGGCTGAATTCGTGGTCATCCAGATCGAGCAGCTGACCGGGCAGGCGTAGCCGTGATCTCGGTCGGCGCAGAGCAATTGGGGGATTAGTCGATGGCAGAGTTTGTCGCAAATCCGCAGCGGTTCGACCCGTACAAGAACTTCAAGTTCAGGTTGAAGTGGGACGGGCGCTACGTCGCGGGAATCAGCAAGGTCAGCGCGCTGAAGCGGACGACCGAGCTCGTCAAGCACCGCGACGGTGGTGACCCGAGCACGAGCCGTAAGTCACCGGGTCGCAGCGAGTTCGAGGCGATCACCCTGGAGCGGGGAGTCACCCACGACACGGACTTCGAGGCCTGGGCGGCGAAGGTCTGGCAGATCGGCGCGGCACTGGGCTCGGAGGTGTCGCTGAAGGACTTTCGCAAGGACGTGATCCTCGACTTCTACAACGAAGCCGGCCAGCTGGCATTGAGCTTCAAGATCTATCGCGCGTGGGTATCGGAGTATCAGGCGCTTCCCGATCTCGACGCCAACGCCAATGCCGTGGCGATCCAGCACCTCAAGCTGGAGAACGAGGGCTGGGAGCGCGACGTCGCCGTCACCGAACCGACTGAGCCCAGCTTCGCCTCGACCCGCGCGTAAGCATGCGCGCGCTGTCGGGGGAGCTGCTGCTCGAGGCATGGGAGCGGGCCGTCGCCGAGCCTGAGCTGGTGCGGGCGCTGACCCTGCTCGGCCTTGCCCTGCCGGAGGCGGACCGCGAGCAGCTCGCTGCCATGCCGGTCGCCGAGCGGAATCTGATGCTCCTTCGCCTGCACGAGCTCAGCTTCGGGCCCAGGCTCGACGCCGTCGCCAGCTGCCATCGGTGCGGCGCACCGTTCGAGTTCTCGGTACCCGTCGCTGACCTGATGGCGACCGCCACCACCCCGCCCGACGGCGACGTACTGGAGTGGCGGGAGGAAGGGGGGCGCTACCGGTTGCGCCAACTCAACACCGATGATCTCCTCGCCTCGCTCGAGGTGGCCGACCCACGTGAGGCGCAGGAGGTTCTCCTCACGCGCTGCCTGGTGGCCTCTCCGGCCGAGCGGTCCGGGCCATCGTCGGGGGTGCTCGAGAAGTTCGACGAGCTCAACGCCGGAGTCGAGCTCACGTGCACGATGCCGTGCCCCGAGTGCGCCAGCGAGGAAATCGTCGACCTCGACGTCGCGCGCTTTCTGTGGATCGAGGTCCGCCGGGCGGCATCCCAGCTATTGCGGGACGTCCACGACCTGGCGAGCGCGTATGGCTGGAGCGAGCGCTCAATCCTCGAGCTCGATGTCCGGCGGCGCACCGCGTACCTGGAGCTGCTTGGCCGATGAGCACGCTGCTGGAGCGGATGGTGCAGCGGACGCGAGGACCCCTGTCCTCCGTCGAGCCCCTCGCGCGCCCGCCGCTCGGAACCAGCACGGGCTTCGCCAATGACATCGAGAGTGTCGTCGACGCCTCGCCGACCCCGCCCGACGCACCGCGCGCCGCGGACCCAGCGCGACCAGCCGTGCCCGGGTCGCTCTCGGCACCGCACCTCGCCAGAGA
>JALYZL010000050.1 GCA_030948875.1 Actinomycetota bacterium | reverse complement strand
GGCCGGATCACCTTCGTGATCGCACACCGCCTTTCGACCGTGCGCCGCGCTGATGAGATCATCGTGCTCGACGGCGGCGAGATCGTCGAGCGCGGGACACACGATCAGCTGCTCGCCCGGGACGGTCTCTACGCCGATCTCCACGCAGCTCAGTTCCGCTCGCTGACGCCGGCCGGCGCTGACGATGCGTAGCAGCTCATCGCTCGGCCCGCTGCGAATCGCCGAGATCGCGCCAGTCGCGTCCGCCGTCGGTCCCGACGCGACGGGCTCGATCGAGTCGCTGGTGTGGAGCCTATGCGAGCGTCTGCAGGAGCGCGGCTCGCGGGTGACCCTGTTCGCGACCGCTGATTCGGTCACGAGAGCAACCCTCCGCGCCCACTACGCGCTCGGTTACGACCGTGAGGACGGACCGTGGGACTGGCGCCTGACCGAGGGCCTGCACGCCGCCGCCGCGTTCGCCGCCGCCGACGACTTCGACATCGTCCATTGCCACACCATCTACGGCCTGCCGTTCGCGCTGCGCTGCCGCGCGCCGACGGTCGTCACCCACCACACCGAGATCGGCCCCGAGGTCGTTGAGGCCCACCTGCGGCTGCCGACTGCCGAGGTCGTCTGCGCCTCCCGAGCGCACGCTGGCCGGTTGAACGACCTGCCGCGCGTGCATGTGATCAACCACGGCATCGATTTCGACGCATTCGGCCTTGGTGACGGCGGTGGCGAGCTGCTGTACCTCGGACGCCTGATCGCCGACAAGGGTCCGGTACAGGCGATCGAGATCGCGCGCGCTGCCGGCCGCCCGATCGTGCTGGCGGGCTCCGCTGAGAACAATGACGACGATTACGACGACGCGATCGCGCCCATGGTTGACGGCGTGATGGTGCGGTATCTCGGCGCCGTCGATGCGGCCGAGCGTACGCAGCTGCTCGCGAGGGCCGGCGCGCTCGTCTACCCGTTGCAATATCCAGAGCCGTTCGGACTCGTGCTCGCGGAGGCGATGGCATGCGGCACACCCGTGCTCGCGCATCCGGTCGGCGCCGTGCCCGAGATCGTCACCGAGGGGGAGAACGGTTTCACGTCGTTGACCGTCGAGGGTCTCGCCGCGCTCGTGCCCGCGGCGCTCGCGCTCGATCGGGCGCGAATCCGCGCCGGCGCGCGCGAGCGATTCGATCTGGAGCGGATGGTCACGCGCTATGAGACGCTGTTCCGGCGTTGCGCGCGCGCCGAGGTCTGATGCCGACGGACCTGCTCGTCGTCACCGCGCATCCCGACGACGAGGTTCTGATCGCCGGCGGGATTCTCGCCGCGTGCACGCGCGCCGGTCGCTCGACTGCCGTGATCTGCCTGACGCGCGGCGAGCTCGGCGTCGACGAGCATCCGGCCGGGCCGCGCGGCGCCTCGCTTGCCATCCGCCGCCGCGACGAGTTGCTCGCCTCGTGCGCGCGCCTCGGTGTCTCGACGGTGAAGTGCTGGCGGCGCCCGGACGGCGATCTGCGCTCGGTTCGCCGCGGCCCGCTCGTGGCGCAACTCGTCCGCGCGTTCGACTCACTAAAGCCGGCGATGGTGATCACGTTCGGCGAGGACGGGCTCTACTACCACCCGGATCACGTCGTCGTCCACGAGCTCGTCATGGCCGCGCTGGCCGCGCAGCGCTCTGCCGCGCCGCAGCTGTACGAGGCGCAGTGGCCGAGCGCGGTCAGCGTCGCGCTGACCTCGGCGCTCTCGGCCCGCGCGCTGCCCGCCGAGCTGTGGGGGATCCCGCCCGCGGACTTCGGCGTCGAACAGATCGACTGCACCCACGCGGTCGACGTGCGCCCGTTCGTCGCCGACAAGCTCGCCGCACTGCGCTGCCACGCAACCCAACTCGGACCGCGGCACGCGTTCTCGCAGCTGCCGCTCGATCTGGCCGTCGAGCACCTCGGCCGCGAGTACCTGCGCCCGCCGGACGGTGACGGTCTCGGCGTTCTCAGACAGTGGGTGAGCACGGGCGCGAGCGTGCCTGAGCAGACGGCCTGGTCCGAGCGTGCCTGAACGACTGCGAATCGTGCTTGCCGGCGGTCTCGCCGCGATTCCCTACGCCGGCGTTGCCTGGCAGGTGCTCCACCACCTCGAGGGGTTGCGCCGCCTTGGCCACCACGTCGCGTACGTCGAGGACACCGAGCGCTGGCCATACGACCCGGTCCGCGAGACCGTCTGTGACGACGCCGCCTCGGCTGTCGCCTATCTCGCTGGACTACTCGAGCGCTACGGGTTCGAGCGCTGGGCGTACCGCGACGTCGCCAGCGGCACCGTCTACGGCGCGGGTGCGCAGTGGCTGCGCGACGAGCTCGCGGGCGCCGACGTCCTGATCAACCTCAGCGCGGTCACCGTCTTGCGCGAGCAGCATCTCGCTGTGCCTGTGCGGGTGTACCTGGAGACCGACCCGGTACTGGCGCAGATCGAGGTTGCGCAGGGGCGCACCCAGACGATCGAGCTGCTCGGCGCCCACACGCACCACTTCACCTACGGCTCCAACTTCGGCGCCGCCGACTGCGGCGTCCCGATCGACCGCTTCGATTACCGCCCCACGCGCCCGCCGGTGATCCTTGACTGGTGGGACCGGCACGATCGCGGCGCGCCGCCCTCCGGCGCGCCTTTCACAACGATCGCCAGCTGGCGCCAGCAAGAGAAGGACATCGAGCTCGACGGCGAGCTCCTGACTTGGAGCAAGGACGAGCAATTCCTGGCGCTCGGCGATCTGCCACGCCGATCACCGGTCCCGCTCGAACTGGCGCTGGCGCTCGACGACGCCGGAACGCTCGCCGATCTACACGCCCGCGGCTGGCGGACACGGCCGGCGCGTGACCTCTCCTATGACATCGACGCCTACCGCGACTACATGTCCGATTCGGCCGGCGAGTTCTCGGTCGCCAAGGCCCAGAACATCCGACTGCGCAGCGGCTGGTTCAGTGATCGCACCGCCACCTACCTCGCGGCTGGGCGCCCGGCCGTCGTCCAGGACACCGGCTTCGCCGCGGCGCTGCCGGTCGGCGAAGGCCTGCTGGCGTTCGCGACCGCGGACCAGGCGCTCGAGCAGCTTGAGCAGGTGACGCGTGACTACCGGCACCACGCCGACGCCGCGCTCACGCTCGCGCGCGAGCACCTGCGCGCCGAGGACGTGCTCGGCGCGCTGCTCGACGCTCTATAGCGGCCGCGGACGCCGCAGCGGCGTGGCGGCCGTTGAGGACCTGACGATCGGCTCGCGCGACAAGCGCGCGTACCGCAACAGCACCGTTGCGCGCGACCGCCAGGTGCCCACGGGCTCTCGGCCGAGTCAGGCCCCTCGGATGTGCTGTCCACCGGCTGCCTTCGCGAAGCCGACTTGTCGCCGGGCGCGGGACTTACGGCGACAGCGGGCGCGGAGCGCAATGTACGCAATGCGCCATCGAGCCGATGATTAGGTTGCTGGGGGTAGCTGCTGTGCGCAGAGGCGGCGCTGCTTGATTGGCGACGAGGAGGGTCTAAGGGGGATTGGACCTGACTGGAGGGACCCGTTTTTGACGCAGGCCTGTCGAGCAAGTCAACGACGCCGATCAGGCTCCACAGACGCCCTTTGCCTGAGTCTTGACGTTGCAATAGGTGGCGTGGAACCCATCAAGCGGTTCGGTGATGACCCGTTGTGGAGACGTGAACGGGCGGTCTTACCGACGTCGGGCCCCAGGTTCGCCGAGACGTTGTATCTAGGATCGCCACGGTGGTCCTTGGCGCATAGAGCTGGACCGAGGTGATGCGAGCGAGGGCGGCGTTTCTGGGGGTCCCCTCAGCCAAGGCCTTGACCAGCTGCGCGGTGGCTCGGAGCTGCCGGCGGAGTCGCGCTCACCTGATCACCGAACGCGCACGCGCTTGCGCCAGGCCGAGAAGGAGGAGACAGAGCCGTTTAGCGGGCGGCTGAGCCAGGGCCACGGGTGCAGCTCTGCGATCGTCAGCCGGGCGCTCCGGCGGCGGAACCCCGGCACCGGGGCGAATGTGACCGCGAGGTCCAGGCCCGAGAGCAGCTCGGTTGGGCGACCTCTCAACACCCGGAGCTCGCGGCGGCTGGCCAGGTCGCCGAGCGTCTCGGCCAGGAACACGAGTCGCTTGCCGGACAACTGTAGGCCGGTCAGTAGAGGTTCGTCAAAGACGAACACGGCCGGTCGTCGCGGGTTGGCCGCAAGCGCTGGGTCGCTGTCGCCGAGAGACTCCGCGGTCAGCCACACGTACTCGGGCTCCCCGCTGCCCGTGACCCGGGACGGTCCCGCAGAGCGTTCCACCTCCGGGTCAGACCGCAGGCGCGAATCGACGGTCTCAGGCCGGGCGCCTGCGGGTGCCTGCGGCCAGCCTTCGATAGGACAGCGGGCTCGCAGATCACAACTCTGACACAACTCGGGCGCGCGTTTTTGCACCTGCCAGCGGCTGAAGCCATACGGCCGTCCCGTCCCGGACCCCACGGCCCATTGCCATCCGAGGCGGTTCGCCGCACGCGAACCGTCAATGAGATGGGTGAAGAAGCGGTCCTCGCCCTCGCGCCAGCCCCAGCCAGCCCGCACGGTCCACTGAGAGCTCAACCACATCCGGGCCTGATTAACCAGCCAGCCATCGCGCTGCAGCTCATCAACCGTGGTTCGTATGCACGCCATCTCGGCCGGCCACGGTTCCTCCCAACGTTCGTTTGGCTCGGGCGGAAGGCAGCGAAGCGGCTGAGCAAGGCCCCTTCCGAGGCGCGCGTAGAGGTGTCGTGCGTATTCCTGCCAGAGCAACTCATCGCGGTACTTCGTCCGGTCCCGAGAGGGCGCGTCCGCCACGTGGTCCCAGAGCTGACGCAAGGTGATGAGGCCATAGCGGACGTAGGGCGAGACCGCGGTCGCACCGCGAGCCGCCGTCGGCATCACCTCGTTGCGTGCAGCCGCGTAACCCCTGACGTTCAGCCCAGCGAGGATCAGATCGGCCTCCTGCTGCCCACCGCGAAACCGCGGCGAGGACACGACCGCGTCGGACCCCTCAAAAACCAGATCACCCAGGTTGGCCTGGACCCAGGCTCGCGCCGCCTCTGGGTCTGCGGACGGAAGCGCAGGCAACAACCCAGGCAGCGACACGCATCCATTGTCAACGATCTCCTGCTTGCACAATAAGAGCAGGCGTGTCGGGAACGCCAATGTGGGCTTCCCCTGCGGCGAGGTGCCCGGCAACGTCCGCCGCTCCGCTTCCGCGCGGAGCAGGTGCGCCACATTGGCCACCGAGATGCCCGTTGCGACACGAGGGCAGGTCCGTTTCGTGTCAGCTGCGCGGGCGCCCGCCGCTCTCGCGTCGTGCCTGGCGAAGCAGCGCCGTCTCGTGCCCGCTTGCCGCTGCGTAGCGGCTCAGCCTGAGCGCGCTGCCGGGCAATGCGGCATGCGAGTTGGGTGATGGAGTCGCGCCCGTAAGCGCTCGGCGATGCCCGACCCTGACGTTGCCGCGCTCAACCCGGGCCGGTCCGACACGCCGCTTGATCTGGCTGGCGCCAGACTCGCGCCCACTTGACCACGGCCGGGCGGTTGGCCACCGACCTTGGGAAGCTGTGGGATGGGTCGGCTCGGGCACGTCATCCTCCCGCGGCCACGCGTTCGCGGTCGCGTCGGCGACACTCCAATGCGCCATCAAGATCGCATGGTGCCAGCTCGCGCGCTTGTTTTCCGGAGCTGTCGGTGGGTCGCCGGCGCGCCAGTGCCGTGCGCAACCACGATGCCGTTGGCGTTTAGACCGAGAGCGGAGCATCTCTTCGGTGCTCGTGCCCGGTCGCGAGCTTTGCCGTTATTGAGGCTGGCGGCATCGACGAAACCGACTGGCTCGCGCCCCCGAGCGCATCGGCAGGCAACGGCAGCGCCGTGCGCGGGTCGCAACGGATGGTGAGGACACGCCCCCCAGGACACCTGCGGGCAGGGGCGGATGACGACGCTGAGGCGCTGAGTGCTCGGAGAGCGTGACGTGCCGCGATGGACCCTACTCGCCGGCCGGTTCGCATTGGCCCGGCGCGACGCGCCCGGAGCGCGGTCTGAGCGCCCGCCACCGCGTTCGGGCTTCAATGCCTAGCGGTCGCCTAGTCAGCGACGAAGAACAACCTCTCCGGTGTCGCTCGCCTGCAGTTTGATGAGGTCGTCGATGTGCCCGGCAACCCACGTGGCAGCGGCATCTGTGGCCGCGTTGGCCTGCACCGAGGACTCCCAGTGCGACACGGAGATAAGCCCGGCCCCGGTCTCCACGAGCTCATAGGACTGAAATCCAGGCTGCCCACGGAAGATCTCTAGCAACCCTCCGGAAGCCTCGACTTGACGGACCACTTCGCCGAATGACCCGGATCGCAGCCGGTAGTAGGCGATGCGCGCATGGATCATCCCGCCCTCGGCGACCAAGCGCCGCATGAAAGCGAGAACGGTCTCCTGCTCGGAAGTGATGTGGTGATCGGCGCCGGCGCTCACGATCTTGCCCCGCTGGGCGCTGCTGAGGAGACGAATGTCCGGGCCTCCATCGGTCGCTACCTTGGCCATGGCCCAACGGCCGAACGTACGCCCTGGCACGACTTGCGCCTCTACAATCGCCACACGATCGTGCCGCTGGTCGCGGCTGATGCCTTCGTACAGGTCACGCACGACCGACTCATCGCCTTCTAGCGCCTGGACGAATGCATCCTCGGTGATCACCAGGGCGCCGGTTACGCCCAAGCTCTTGTTGTTGCGTCGGGCAGTCGTGAAGATCGCGCCGAGCTCGGATTGGCGCTGCTCCGGCGCGATACGGCTGTGGCTCTTGTAGATCAGTCGGAAGACGGGACCGGAATCATCGGCGTTGTCGGCCGTGTCGCTCATGAGACCCTCCAGCATATTTGGAAATCGCGGTCAGGAGTGGTTACAGCGGTTCGCGGTTTGAATATCACGGCCAACCGATCCGGGTCAACAAACCGCCAGTTTTCAAGGTTCCTCCGGGTCGCGACTGCGTCCGCAATCGTCGTCCGGGGGGGTTTGAGGAATCGGGCGGCGGCACAACGTCCCGCCGCGTCACGTCTCCCTTTGCTCTCCAGCGCTCAGAAGCAGTGACGGGCGCATCGTGACGAGCTCGGTGACAAACCAGAAGCCAGCACTATAAGTAGGCCCGGCAGCCGACCGAGGCACCACGCGTGAGACCTCTGGTCCGGGTTCCAGTTCCGCCGAGGGATTGCGCCACCGCGCTCCCGGGAATCAACGGACGGCTCGTGCTGACGGTTCGTGGGCGAGGAGAATCGAGAGAAGCATCGCGATGTCGGCGTCGTTGTCCTAGCTAGCGGCGCTCATCGATGCGCCGAGCTGGCGGTGTTGTGGGCAGCGCCGCCCAGTTGCTCTGGTCAAATACCCAGAGCGGATCGTCCGCGGGTCCTCCCAGCGGGCCGTCGGCGGCGAAGCGCGCCGCGCTCGCAAGCTCGCGAGCGCCGGGTTCAGGTTTTGCGTGCGAGGATCGCAGTTGCGCCTGACGTTGCCGATCGCGCTGCTGGCGGGGGTGGTGCTCAGCTTGATCAATCAGGGTGGAATTCTGATGGACGGCCGGATCGATCTGGCGATGTGCGCGATGTGCGCGATGAACTTCGTCGTACCGTTCGTGGCCCTCAACGTGGGCGTGATGATCGTGCTGCTCGTTCCCCGGCGGTAGATGCCGGTCGGCGGCCCGTCGGCCCCTCCGGCAGGCTGCCGGCACCTACGGCTGGCGCACCGCGTGCTCGCGAGCTCGAATCCTTTTGCTCCGATACGGGTCCAAGCTGGGTAAGCATGGCCAACCGTAAGAGCGAGAAGGAGGGACGGCGTCAGCTGCGGCGTGGGCAGCAGCAGGCCGCTGAGCAGCAGGCC